>JAFZXW010000003.1 GCA_017616575.1 Candidatus Methanomethylophilaceae archaeon | reverse complement strand
GGGACTGTCCTCAAAAAGGATGACGAGGGGGGCGGGCGGCGCCATGAGCGAAAAGGAGGTCCTGGACATGATATCCGAGACCCTTTCCAGGTCCAAGCATCACGACAAAGGCCTCGAGACGATCGTAGAAGGGTTCCGTTCGAGGCCGGGAAACCCGCGATCTGGCCGCAAGGCCTCTTCGAACACGCGAGGCGCACGTCAGGACGTCTGGGCGCTAGCATGCCCGGACGAGGCGGGGCTGGGAAGCCCTTCCTCCTCCTCGTCCATCGGCAATGCGTCCTTCAGGATCACATGAGGTGCGCCGTCGTCGTCGGTAATCTCCGCGGTCACCCCGTAAACCGTCCTGAGGTTCTCGGCGGTTATGACCTCCCTGGGAGTCCCGATGCTGTATACCGAGCCTTCGTGCATGAGGATGACCTTGTCGGAGTACTTCGCCGCGATGTTGATGTCGTGGCTTATCATCACGATCAGTATCCCCTTCTCGCGGGAGAGCCTCCTGAGCATCTTGGTGACGTCCAGCTGATGCCTGACGTCGAGATTGGAAGTGGGCTCGTCCAAGAGAAGTATGTCGGGCTCCTGCACGAGCCCGCGCGCGAGCATGACCTTCTGATGCTGCCCCGCGGAGAGCTCGTTGAAGGCCCTCATGGCGAGATGCGATATCCCGAGCATCCTGAGCGTGTCGTACACCATGTCGAGGTCGCTGTCCAGGGTCCCCCATTTCGCGTGCGGGTGCCTCCCGATCATCACGGTGTCGATGACCGACAGCGGGAAGGAGTCGTTGGCGGAATATGGGACATAGCCTATCTGCTTCGCCAGCTCCTTCAGCTTGATCTCGGACACGTCCTTCCCGTCGATGAGCACGGTGCCGGACGTGGGGGAGAGTATCTTGTTGATGCAGTGAATCAGGGTGGACTTCCCGACCCCGTTCGGGCCCAGGATGGAGACTAGCTCGTTTCCGCTGAGCTTGAACGAGACATCGTGCAGTACCGGCACGCTGGAATACGAGAAGCACACGTCGTTAATGCTCAGCTCCATAAGACCACCAGTTGGATATCGCATCCATATCTCATTTTAATATTAAACGCATGTCGCGCGCTGTCAGGCCCATACGTTCTTCCTCTGCCTTATCAGGATCCACATGAACAAGGGCCCTCCGACCATCGCGCTTATGACCCCCACGGGCAGCCCGTTGATTCCGGAGACCTTGGCGACCGTGTCCGCGAACAGTATGAAGGCGGCGCCGAAGGCGGCGGACGCCGGTATGAGGTAGCGGTTGTTCGACCCTACGAATATGCGGGCCACGTGCGGCCCCACCAGCCCTATGAAACCGATCGTCCCGGTGTACGATACAATCCCGGCAGTCAGGAGGGACGCGAGCACCATGGTGACCAGGCGTATGGTCATAGGGTTCTCGCCCAGGGTCTTCACGCTGCGGTCCCCCACGTACATGACGTTGAGCCTCCTGGCGAACATGTAAAGCACCACGGACAGCACGACGGTGGACGCGAGCATCATCGGGACGGCGTCCCAGCGCACCCTGTCGAGGGACCCGACCCTCCAGCTGTACGCGTCGGCCATGCTCTCGGACGGGGCGGTCACCATCAGGATCTGGCTGATGGAGCTGAACAGGAACATGACCGCTATCCCCGTGAGGATCATGCTCATCGGGGTGAGCTTCCTGAACTTCGAGAAGAGCGCGATTATAGCCACCGGGATCAGGGAGAACACGTACGCGTTGGCGACGACCATGCTGCCGGACGGCACGAACGGGATCACCGAGATGTTCAGTATTATGCCCAAGGTGGCGCCTAGGAACGCCCCCGACGATATCCCCATGGTGTATGGCTCGGCCAGCGGGTTCTTGAAGTCGTTCTGCATGACGACTCCCGCGATCGACAGCCCGGCGCCGGTTATCAGCGCCCCTATGGCGCGTGGCACCCTGGTGTTCCAGATGTACTCGTCCACCCTGGGGTCAACCTCGTTGCCGAGAAGATGGTCGAAGAACGCCTTGACCGCGTCTACGAGAGAGATCTTGAACACCCCGAACCCTAAAGTCACGAGGAACAGGGCAATGGCGAGAAGGACGAAGGCAACGGTCCACACTACGCGCTTCCTATTGCCGGACTTGTACTGCCCTTTGACCGCCGCCGAATCAAGAATCAATAGAGAACACCCGCCTTCCTAGTGTGGTATACGATCAGAATCAGGAACACGGGGCTGCCGATGATGCTCATGACGACGCCCACGGGTATGTCGGAGAGGGTGTACGCCGCATAGTCGGCCATCAGCAGCAGCAGCGCACCCACGGCCATCGATATGGGCATGACGAACTTGTTGTCGGAGCCTACCAGCAGCCTGACCAGGTGCGGGGAGACCAGCCCCACGAACCCGATTATCCCTGTGAAAGCGACGATCGAGGCGGTCATGAACGCCATTATGACGAGGCAGATGGTGCGGAAGCGTTGGACGTCGATCCCCAGGCTGGTAGCGCTCTTATCGCCGAGGGACATGACGTTCAGCTTGTTGCCCATGAAGAGCACGGCCGCCGCCCCGACCACGGTGACCCCCAGCATCAGAGGCATGTAGCTCCAGGCCATACCATCCAGGCTGCCTATCTGCCACATGTACGCGCTCTTGAGGGTGTCCGCGTCGGTGACGACCATCAGGTATGTGATCATTGAATTGAAGAAGTACGAAATCGCGGTCCCCAGCAGGATCAGCGTGGCCGGGGTCATCCTTATCTTGGCGGATATCAAAATTATCAAAGCAGCCGGCACCAAGGCGCCTATGAACGCGTTGGTTACCAGCCCCAGCTCTCCGGCGACCCCGGCGAAAGCCACGCCCATGACTATGGCGGCGACGGCCCCGAAGCACGCCCCGGACGATATCCCGGTGCTGTACGGGTCCGCCAGAGGGTTGCCCATGATGGCCTGCATCAATGTACCGCAGATGGCGAGCGACGCCCCGGCGAGGATCGCGCCAACGGCGTGCGGCATGGCGGTGTTCCAGATGTAGCGGTCCGCCCACCAGAGGCGGGAGCGGGTCTCGTACTGGTTGCCCATGATGTGGTTCCAAATGACCTCGTACGCCTCTTTCAGGGTGATGTCGCTGTAGACCGTGAGGGAAAACAGCCCCACGAAGGCTATTATGCCGATTATGCAGACGGCTAGGACGATGATCTTCCTCGCGATCTGGCGGTGATACTCCGCGATCACCCGCCCTTTTTCGGTGTCTTCGCCGAACTGCATGATACCACGATCGAAGAAATTGGGGGATGGCTTCCCATCCCCCGGTTTATTGCATCAGTCCGCGATGGCCTTGTAGTCGTCGAACGTGATGTACGCGAGGACGGAGTCGAGGGTCTGCCCGGCGAGAGGGGCGGAGCCCAGGTCGATGTAGCTCTGGAGGACGCTGTCGGCCCACTCCCTGGAGAAGAGGTCCCCGTACATGGCGTGGGCCATGTAGGCGATCTTCACTCCGCCGGGGAGGAGGTTGTTGACGTACACGAGCTTGTCTTCGAACTCCTTGAAGTAGACCCTGGAGGAGACCCCGCTGTTGTTGTGGTCCCAGGTCTCCACGATCTGCTTGTTGTACTCGGACTCGTCGAGGCCCCAGTCCATCGAGCGGTTGTTGATGAATATGCCCGCGTCGGTGTAGTTGGAGAGCGCCTCGGTGGAGGCCATCTTGGTGGAGTTCTTGGTGTACTTCGAGGCGAAGTCGGCGTTCAGGTCGGCGTACGGGATTCCTCCGGCGGTGGCCGCGGAAGTGTTGAAGGACGAGGAGGCTCCGCAGATGTAGATGTACATGGTACCGCAGATGTAGGAGACCTTGTCGTCGGCGGAAAGCTGGGAGACGGCCTCGGAGACCTTGTCCTTGACGTCCCATCCGATCTTGGCGTACTCGCGTCCGACCTTCTCGCAGTCCCCTCCGAAGAGGAACCCGAGGACCAGGACGGTCTGGAGCTCGTCGACGGCGTCGGCGGAGGTGTAGTCGATCATAGGTATGCCGGAGGCCTTGAGGTCGGCCATGCGGGACTCGGTGAACTGGGCGATTCCGCTGTGGTCGATGAGGATGGCGCCGATTCCTCCCTTGGAGGCCAGGCTGGCGTCGAGGGCGGTGAAGTTGGCCCAGGCGGCGTCGCTGATCTGCCTCTGGTTGCCCTCGAGGTTCTTCGCGTCCTTGATGGATGCCTCGGCGACGTCGTAAGAGGACGCGAAGTATCCGGCGACATACTGTCCGCCGTTGGCGAAGAGCGCAGGCATCTGCATGTTGGTGGCGTAGGTGACGACGTTCCTCAGGGGGTACTTGACCGCGACGGCAGTATCGTCGCCGTTCACGTCGAGGCAGGACACGTAGACGGTGATTCCCTGCTTCCTGTTGATGAGGTCGTTGACGAGGTCGACGTCCTTCTGGTTGACGGCGCCGTCCGCGTTGGCGTCGGCGTAGGGGTAGTCCGCGAGGGACTTGGCGCCGCTGATGACGCTCTTGACGATCTCGAGGTCGCTGGCGTCGATGGTGTCGTCGTTGTTGGCGTTGCCGTAGATCATGAGGGTGGCGGTGCTTGCCTCGGTCTCGGAGCCCTCGATGTCGGCGAGGGTCAGGGGCAGGAGGGTGGGCACGGTGGTGACGTCGGTGCCGGAGATGTACGTGAACTTGTCGAAGTACTCCTGGAGCAGCGCGACGCCCTCGTCCTCGTCGAAGAGGCTGGGCCAGATCTGAGATCCGAGGTAGGGTATTCCGGAGATTCCGGGCAGGGTCCCGTAGACCTCGTAGGAGATGGAGTAGACCCTTCCGTTCTTGTAAGCGGAGCTGGTCTTGTAGTCCTGCAGCATCTCGTTGATGAAGTCGATGTACTGCTGCTGGGTGTAGTTGTTCTGGAACGGTCCCCAGGCGGTGAAGATGATCACGTCGGGGTCGATGGCGAGGACGTCCTCGACGGAGGAGTCGACCCAGTTGCTGGAGGAGTTCTGGATGGCGCAGGTGAGCGGGAGGTTCTCCACGTTCATGACGTCCCCGTACTGGGTGCTGCCGGTGCTGTGGACGTCGAGCCCGACGCCGGTGGATCCGGGCTGGGCGTAGATGAGGAGGTAGCTGAGCTCGGTCTCGCCGGAGACGGCGCTGGCGACGCTCTCGGAGATCTTCCTCTCGACCTTCTCGATGTACTCGACGTACTCCTTGGTGTTGTCCTGCTTGTTGAACATCACGCCGAGGGTGACCACGGAGTTGGACCAGTTGAGGCCGTTGATGTCCCTGTTCTCAGGGATGAGGACGGTCTGGATGGACTTGACCTTGGAGACCTTCTCGAGGTACTCGGCGGTTATTCCATAGGGGTCTCCGATGACGACCTTGATATTGTTGGCGATGAGCTTCTCGGGGTCGAAGTTCCCGTTGGTGCCCTGGGCGACGATGTTCTTCGACGCTCCGGGGAACATGTCCTCCCTGAGGGCGTCGATGTAAGCCTGGGTACGGCAGAGGTACTTCACGTCGTCGTAGACCCCGACGATCTGGGCGAACCAGAGGGAGGAGTCGTACGTGCCGGCGATCTTGCCGGACAGGGGGTACTGGATGCTGCTGACGTCCAGGTTCCAGTCGGTGTAGTACATCGTGGCGGACTGGCCGTTGAGGAACTTCTTGACGACCTCGACGTCCGCGGAATCGACCTTGCCGTCGACGTTGGCGTCGGCATAGGGGTACTTCGCGGAGTCCCAGGAGCCCTTGGCGATGCTCTCGATGAAGGAGAGGTCGGCCTGGTCCAGGTAGTTGTCGTTGTTGGCGTTGCCGTAGACGAGCAGCCTGCAGGTCACGTCGGACTCGGGGGCGGGCTCGAGATACCTGTTGGCGTAGTCGACGGAGATGGGGTTCTTGATCGCCTTGTAGATGTTCTTGGCGAGATCGGAGATCTCGACCTCGCTGATCATGGCGCCAGTGAGGTAGAAGTAGCTCTCGAAGAACACGTTGCCGTAGTACCCCATGTAGTAGAGGTAGGCGGACGGCGTGCCCATGTTGAAGTTGTTGTAATATCCGAAGGCATCGTCGAGGTTGCCCTTGACTTCGGTGCCTGCTACGACGGAGCCCATGACGGTCCTGCCGACCTGGGACTCGTACGAGGGCTTGGCAGTCTCGAACATCTCCTTGGCGGCGGCCTTGTCGGCCAGGGCCTTGAAGGTCACGTAGTTCTCAGTGGGGCTGCGGCTCGACCCGTTGGGGTAGAAGTCGGTAGCCTCGGCTTTGGTCTCGCCGTCGGCGAGATAGAGCACATCTCCGAAGAATCCAGAGTAATCGGAGGACAGGCTGGCGGCCACCTCCGATGCGTCGGGCGTGTAATAGTCGTCCGGCACGGGGTCGTCCTCATGGATTCCCAATCCGAAGATGATTCCAAGCGCCGCGATCGCGGCGACGATGAACAGCAAAAATTTCAAGTTCAGCATGGTACCACTATTGATTGGTGTATCTATCCAAACAATGAAAGTATAAATTATCTGCCAAAAGATGTTAGTTGAATCACTCTGCAATGGTGCAGTAATACGTGTTTTATAGACGGCTATGCAAGATTCCACCACGAATTCGCCGACGCTCAGGCTTTCGGGGCCGTGGGACGATTTCCCATTAGAAGAGGAGGAAGTCCTCAAGTCGCCTTCTGAAACTGGGGAACATGTCTCTGAACACGACCGCGTCCTTCTCGATCAAAGGGGACTCGCAGATGAACGTGCACTCCTGCCTTGAGCCGTCCAGAATGTCGGCCATAATCTGCAGGTCCGGATCCTTGGACTCCAACGGCAGATGTGATATCTCGCCCTTGTCGCCGTACTTGATGCAGCTGATGTGGAAATGGGCTATGTCGCCGGAAAGGGAGAAGAACTTGTCGATCAAGGCTTCCATGTCCTCCCTCGTCTTGAGGCAGCCGCGCCCCCTGGCGTGGACGTGGGCGACGTCCAGGACCGGGCGGACGCCGTCTACCTGCTCCATCACCGCGCCTATCTCGTCCAAAGTCCCGAACTGGCCCAGCTTGCCCATGGTCTCGACGCCGAGGATCACATCCTTTATGCCCTCGTCGTCCAGGACGTCCTTGCATTTGGAAAGGCCGTCGACCACGGACTGCAGAGCGGTCTCCGGATGCTTCCCGTAGGATGCGGCGTGTATCACGATGATGTACGCCCCCAAGCTGTGCGCGCCCCTGGCGGTGCTGGTCACCCACTCTATGCTCTTGACCCTGGTCTCGTCGGAGTCCGAGTTGAAGCTTATGAAGTACGGCGCATGGCAGCTAAGCCTGATGTCCAGCTCCTTGGCCTTCGCCCCTATCTCGGCCGCCCTCTCCGGCCTGATGCGGGCCCCGCGAACGAACTCGACCTCCAAGGCGTCCAAGCCCAGGCCCCTGGTGTACTCCAACGAGCCTTCCGGCGTCTTCCCCTCCGAGGGATATCCAGCGGGACCGAACCTCATGCCCCCCGAAATATATTATCCGTATAAAAGGAGGGGCGCATGGATGAAGTACGTCCGGCCCCATCGAGGGGCATGAAGGCGGAGATCGACGTGAGGCTGGACCCGACCCTCGGATGCGGGCAGGCCCACAGGTGGAGAAGGCAGGAGGACGGCTCATGGAAAGGCGTCCTCGGGGAAAGCGTGGTGACCCTGCGCCAGGAAACGGGCGGGATCTCCTTCGAAGGATGCACCGAGAGGCGCATACTTGACTACTTCAGGGCCGACGACGACGTCGACGCCATCGTGGCCGACTTCTCCGCGAGGGACCCTTACGTCGCCGACCTCGCCCGCCGCTGCCCGGGGATGCGCATACTGAGGCAGGACCGCTGGGAATGCCTGGCCACGTACCTTCTGGCGACCAACGCCAACGTCGCCCGCATCGCCAAGATGGTGGAGTCCGTGTGCTGCACGTTCGGGAAGGACCTCGGCGGAGCCTTCTCCTTCCCCTCCCCGAAGGAGATTCTCGACAAGAAAGAGGACATATGCGGCTGCAGGCTCGGGTTCAGGACCACCAGGCTGTTGGAGCTGGCCTGGCGCGTCGAGAACGGGGACGTGGACGTCGACGGGATCGCCGAGCTGGGATACGAGGAATGCGTCTCGGAGCTCGTAGGCATAAACGGCGTGGGGCCGAAGGTGGCTGACTGCGTCGCGCTGTTCGCCTACGGGCACCTCCAGGCCTTCCCGGTGGACGCCCGCATATCCAAGGTCATGGAGGAGGTGTACGGCGTGACCGGCAGCTACAGGCATGTCGCGGACGAGGGGAGGAGGATATTCGGGCCCTACGCCGGATACGCGCAGGAGTTCCTCTATCATGAGAAGTTCATCTGAGCCTGTCGGCAAAAGTCGCAACGCCCGGAGGCCGAATTCTGGGACCGGCAAGCCTTCTCCAGCAGCCCCAGCCTCTTGAACGCCCCGCACAGGCGGCACATCTCCACGGCCGGGTCGGAGCCCTGCTCGGCGATCCTGCCGGCGGATTCCTTCAAAATCTCCATGAAACAGGCGAAATCCTCGTCCCCTTCCTCGAAGGCGGGCCCGACGCCCCTCTTCTTCCTCAGGTACTGCGAGACGGCGGCGTCCGTGACCCCGAACCTCCTGGCCACCTCCGCCTGGGGCATCCCGTGGACCGTGACCAGCTCGCGGGCCATCTCGCGGCGTATCATCGGAAGCACGCTCCAGACGATTATCTCGCAGGGTATCTTCATTCGGCCTCCCTCATGCACCGGGGTTGACCTTGATATAGAACTCGGAGACGTCCCAGTCGTCGTCCTCGCGCTGCCTCTCGGTCTCCAGGCTCACGCCGACGGACTGCGCCGCCTCCTTCATTATGCGCCTGGCGCGGTCGGAGCCCTCGAACTCCTCGACCTTCGCGCCGGTGGAGCACACCTTGCCCTTGAACGACCCGACGATCCTGGTCCCATTGAATATGACGGACCTCGTCGACGGGACAGCCTCCTTCAAGACGCTCCTTAGATAGATATGCAAATTGTCCTGGGTGTTCAAAAGGAAGTTCTCCTTGAATTTTGGCGGCTCCTTGCCGACGTCCTCCGCCAGCATCCACCTCAGGGTGGAGTCGCCCTCCAGGAAGAAGCCTTTCTTGAGGAAGCCCTCGTCCTCCAGCGTCCGGAGGACCTTCCTGACCTGGGGCATCCTCACCGACAGGAAGGAGGAAAGCTCCTCCGCCGAGAACACCCCGAAGTACTCGAAATGCATCTTGGCTATCTCCTTGGAGGCGTCCAGCCTGTCCACGTCCTTGAGCTGCACGAGGCGGTACTGGGACTCCCCGTCCTGGCAGATGACCGACGCCTTGGAGAGCTCCGAGAGGATGTCCGCGGTCCTGTCCACCGAATACGGCGAATGGTCCACGATCTCCTTCTTGGACACCGGCTGGCGGTCCTTGATCAGGGATATCAGGTCCCTGGCGGCCTCGTCCGGCACGTATCCCTTCTCCGCCCGGTACATCCAGGCGTGCTTCAGGTTGGTGTAGCCCTGATAAGGCGGCGACAGGGTCATCTTCACGACGACGTCCTTCTCCGCCTGCCTCTTCATGCTGGTCTTCTCGTTCACGCGGAGCATCAGCTCCTGGTCGCCGCGCATGTACCCGCGGTCCGCGACGGCCTTCGCGACGGTGGAGAACCTGGAGTCCTTGGAGATCCTCTGCTTCGAGAACACGTAGCTCAGCATCTCGTCCATGGTCATCGTCCACGGCTCGAACCTCCCCTTGGCGTAGAACCCGTTGACGAAAGCGTAGCCGGAATCGGCCATGGCATGGCGCTGCCCTTCGTCCAGGTCCGCGGCGTCGGTACCCAGGACCTCCCTGACGCGGACCACGTCGATGCCCTTCATCCTGTAGAAGCCCATCATGCCGTCTATCGCCCGGAGGGCGTCCGGAAGAAGCTCGGGGGAGTCCAGGTCCATGGCGCGGACCTCCACGCATCCGGACATCTCCCACATCTCCAGCGCCCCGCACACGGTGTTCCCGCGCACCAGGGGGTAGATCCACTTGTCCCCGTAGCGGGAGGCTATCTCCGCCCATTTGGATCCGATGTCGGGGTCCGACAGCGCGATGACCTTCAAGGGGCGGTCCTCGACGGGAACGTCTTCCAGCAGCGGGATCTCGTCGGACATCACCAGCATCTGGACCTGGCCGTCGCCGATGGTGATGGTCTCCGCGCCGATCTCGCGGGCGGTGGCGTCGATCACGTCCAGCGGGACGTCCACGAGGAACCTGAGGGCGCTGGCGGGTATCGGGCCGTACGCCCTTATGGCGCGGGTCAGAAGGTCCTTCACCGGGTCGCCTTGGGGCGGGGAGGGCCTGTAAACGGAGTAGGTGTTCTCGGTGCCCCAGTCCTCCCTCTCGCTGAAGTCGCGGACTATCAGCAGGGAGCGGTCGAGGCGGGATATCGCGTCCTTCAGGGCGCCCTTGTCCATGTCCATGGCGGCCGCGAGCTGCCTCATGGTGGCCCCGTCCATGCCCTCGATCATGTTCAGGACCTTCAGGTCCCCGGGCTGGATCTCCTCCCTCCTGAGGGCGGCGTACTTGTCGCCCTCCTCCTTCAGGACGAACCGGACCTTGCCGCGGACGAACCTCCCTAGGAGGAGCTCCCCGGACTCCCTCATGGCGTACCATTCCTCCAGGTCGAAGCCTTCCACCCTGTTGTAGACGTCCAGCTCGTTCCCTGCGGACCCGTAGAACTCGAAATATGAACGGATGTCCGGGAAGCTGCTCCCCTTCCGGAGCCTGTAGCGCTCCACCGTATCGTAGTCGAACACGTCCT
>JAFZXW010000018.1 GCA_017616575.1 Candidatus Methanomethylophilaceae archaeon | reverse complement strand
CGCGGAAGGCGCAGGACGTCCGTCGAGAAGCCCTGCACGGAATCCATAGTGTGGTCGCTGGGTCATTTGACAGTTACGAGGATCGTCGAGAAAGGGGTCCGCAAGAAGGCTGTATTCAGCAATTGGGACCCCATATCCAAGGAGGTTTTCGCCAACATCGGGGCCAAGGGCCCCCCATGGGGGCCTATCGGGGCCTGAGAACCGGTCACCTGCGTGCCGGATTCGACGAAGGCGGTCAGCCCAAGCCATGGACGGCGTCAAATGTCGAATGAGCCAGCATGACGAAATCGAGCATCATGTGGCGAGGTCAGGATAAATCAGTTACCATCGGAAACGTCCTCCTGTCGGAGGCCTTCTTCAAGAAGTACGGGCTCGACAGGGAGATCTCGTCCCTGAAGTCCAAAGGAATCGACCTCACGAAGCTGGCCGAGCTGCTGGTGGCCTACAAGCTCGGAGACAACTTCAGCATCCTCAGGGCTCACGAATTCGTCATGGAGCCGGCGATACGGAACCGGTTCGGACTCCAGAAGTTCAGCGCGAAGACACTCTACCGCGCCGTGGAGCGCCTAGGCCAGAACAGGGAGAGGATAGTCTCCGCGTTCAGATGCAGGATCATGGGCGAGTACGGACAGCAGATCTCCGACGTGGTGTTCGACTGGACATCTTTGGTATATTTCGGCTACAAGCCCGACCTGGCCATGAGGGGCCATTCGAAGGACGGGCATCCGGAGGAGTGCCAAATAACCGTAGGGGTCGCACAGGCGGCGAAGCCGCTGTGCATCCCCTTCGGGCTGACGGTGATGCCGGGGAACACTCACGACGTGAAGCACATGGTCCGCACCTACGAGCAGGTGAAGGGCGATCTGGGCGCAGGGAGGAACATGGTGTTCGACGCGGGAGCGAACTGCAAAGACGTCCTCGACCTGATCGTCAGCGACGGGAACAACTTCCTGACCAGGAAGAAGCTCAACAAGTCGGACGACAAGCTGTTCAAGACTTTCTCGAAGGATACTTGGGAATGCGTGGATCCTGAGAGGGGCGAATACTGCCTGAAGAAGAGGTTCCCGTAGAGGATCAACTACTACTTCTTCAGCCAGGAGCTGTACGATCTGAACATGGCCGCTCGCAGGAAGAAGGCCGACAGGCTGTACCGCGAAGCGGTCAGCCTGCAGGACGATCTGGACAAGGGGAAGAAGCTGAAGAAGAGGTACGAGATCGGCAACGACCTCATCGAGGCCCACATCACGCTCCAGACCAAGCTCACGAGAATGACCGGAGAGGAGGCGAGGAAGTTCATACTGGACCCACCGTGGACGGAAGGGAAGGGTTCTTCTGCCTGACGTCCAACCTCGACTACCATCCGGACGCCATTCGCAGGATGTACCGCGACAAGGACTGTGTCGAGAAGCTGTTCTCTTCCATGAAGTCGGACATAGGCATCAGGCTCATACGGGCCTGGACGGACGACGGGGTCTACGGCGTGCTGCTCATAGGTTTTCTCGCCCAGGCGCTGACCGCCATGACACGTCTTCTGGCGAAGCCAGCAGACGGAAAGGCGACAAAATTCATCTCCGACGCCGTGCAAAAGTTGACACTTACGATCAAGCGCAGGGGCCTCGGGGGGACGGAGATGATTCTTTCCAACTTCAGCCGCCTGAACACGGCAATCCTTCGGGCTTTCGGTGTGATTCCGGAGGATGTGCGATGTGAATCGGCCAATACACAGGGCAGAAACGAGGGCTTCAGACCCTCCATTGAAGAACCGATATCAACTGTCAAATCAGGTCGATCCCAATCAGTTCGTAATCGCAATGTCAAACTCAGGTGTTTATTCAACTATTCTTACCAGATAGTATTAAATAGGGATATGATAATTACTAATCAAGGTGACATACCATGATACCACGTAGTTGATGAATCGAACGAGTCGGAACCCATCCCGACACGGCGGGAGCCTGTAATTTCTGGGCTCCGGGACAGCGCGGACGCGCGCCAGATCCCGCCGTGGAGGGAGGGCACCCACCCCGGCGACGCCTGGGCCCGAGGCGAAGACGGGAGGTGCCTCGGCGGAGACGGGTGCCGCCGGAGGCCGTCGTGTCCCGCGATCGGCCTCCAGTACATCATCGGATACAGCTAAATCGCTGACAAGAGGGAGATATCGTGGGGATAGAAGAGATTATCAAAGAAGAACGCAGAAAACGCATGGCGAACGAAGCGCTGAAGGCACTGGAAGAAACGAGATTTCCGGAAGTGACATGCATACTCGGAGAGCTCTACGAACATGGAGACATAGTCGAGGAGGACCTCGAGAAGGCTGCCGAGCTCTATAGAAGCGGGGCTGACCAAGGACATGCCCCGTCCATGCAGCGTCTAGGCCACCTCTACGAAGAAGGCAGAGGAGTTCAGCAGGACCTCGAGAGAGCGGCGAGCCTCTACTCCGCCGCATCGGATGGCGGATGCCGCAACGCGAAGATCTCTCTAGGGAGACTGTACGACCTCGGCCTAGGCGTAGAGCAATCAGACCAGAAGGCAGCTAGTCTCTTCGGTGCGGCGATGGACGGCGGCGGACCGCTGGACAACTATGACGTGGGGAACATGTACTACTTCGGCTGCGGG
>JAFZXW010000017.1 GCA_017616575.1 Candidatus Methanomethylophilaceae archaeon | reverse complement strand
GACGATCCGACGCACAGTTTCTCCGAGAAGGACGCATATATTCGTGAGTATATTCCCGAGTATACGCCGTGGAATGTGGTCGATAACCTGGAAGATGCCGATTTCATCCTGTACGTTGAGGTCCATATGACCGAGCGCTTCTCGCATGTGCACTCGGCTACTCCGTCCATCCGCCGTCCCGACGGGACCGTGGTATGGAAGGGTAGGAAACAGCGGGCTGCTCCCGTCATTCAGAACGGCTTCGTGGCCGTCCGCGGGGTTTCCAAGGAGATTGTCCGGGAAGCTTTGATGGTGGACATGTGGGAAGAAATCCACTGACGCTTCCTAGGGGGCGCCTAGTCTTTCTTAGGAATCTTGGCGCCTAAGACATAGAGGACAATCATAAGGAGGGCGACAAGGAAGCCGACGCCCAGGAATGTGAGGGCTTCTTTCCAAGTCCCCAGTTTGCCGAAGACCCACATGAGAAGGGGGTATCCGACGAGGAAGCCTAAGGAAGATCCCGAAATGGCTTTGAGCACTCTTTTTTGTTCGCTGTCAAGATGTAACATAGTGTCTTGATTAGAGGTGGTTTATTAGCTTACACCGATTACATTCCCGTTGTCATCGACCTCAACATAATCGCCTTCCTGGACGGAGATGAAGCCGTCGTCCGTGAGGACGGAGAGCATGGTGAAGCCCATGCAGAAGTAGGGGGCGAGGAGCTTGTCGCCGAGGAGGGATTTGAGCTCGTCGTAGTTGGAGCCAGTGTATTGGATGCGGGTCATAAGAGCTTGATGGCGTTGATGTTACGACCGCATTGGACTCCTTCGCGGCGGGCGGAGAAGAAGGAGGGGTCTTGGTATGTGTCGATGGCATCGACACGGATGTTCTCTTCCCGGAGGCCGCGCTCCTGCAGCAGCCACGCATTGGCCTTGACGAGGTCGATGTGATGGCCGCCGGACATGGGGGTGCCGTCGCCGGGGCCTTGGAAGGTCCAGATCTGGGGCATGGGGAAGCTGGCGTCCTTGAACTTTTCGGCGACCTCCTCGCCGACCTGGAAGCTGTCCGGGCCGATGCATGGGCCTATCACCGCCTGCAGGTCCTCCGGGGCCGTTCCAAAGACCTCCTCCATCATGTCGATGGCCCCATGCGACACCCTCAGCACCGTTCCTTTCCACCCCGAGTGCACGGCGGCGATGACGCGGCGGACGGGGTCGTACAGGAGGATGGGCACGCAATCGGCGGTCCGGGCTCCGATGGCGACCCCGGGGAGGTTGGTAATGAACGCATCATACCCTTCCAGCTCCTCCCGGGTCATCCACGGCCGGTCGATGATCGCGACTCTGGTACCATGGACCTGATGCCCCTGAATCACGGGGTAGGGTAGCACGGAGTCCCGCCGGGTCGTGAAGGCTTCGACACCGGGGCCAAGGTCGTAGTATAAAAGGTCTTGCGGCATAATATCTTAACAAAGATACGAAATTCTGCGCGACTTGTCACACGAAGTCTCCCCGCTGCGTAAATATCACACTAAAACCTTGCATCTCTGCCGGAGAATGGCTACTTTTGTGAAAACGCGAACAATCATGGCAAAGAAAGGGCATTACACCTACGAGTACCCGCACCCGGCGGTTACGGCCGACTGCGTCGTTTTCGGATATGACGGCAAAGAACTGAAGGTCCTCCTGATCAAACGTGGCCAGGAGCGCGAAGCCAGCACGACGGCCTTCGTAGGGGAGTGGGCCCTCCCGGGCGGTTTCCTCGATGTCGAAAAGGACAAGAACATCGCCTATACCGCCAAACGCGAACTGAAGGAAGAAACCGGCCTGAAGCTGTCGGAAAAGGACTTCAAGGAGGTCGGGACCTTCAGCGACATCAAGCGCGACCCTCGAGAGCGCGTCATCACCGTCGCCCATTACGCACTGGTAAAACTCGCTGAGGTTCAGGCCGATACGGACGCAGATAAGGCCGAATGGTTCTCCCTGTCCGACGTTCCGTCCCTCGCCTTCGACCACGACAAAATCCTCCGCCACGCTTTCTCCCGCCTCAAGCAGGACATCCATTTCCAGCCCGTCGGCTTCGACCTCCTCCCGGAGATCTTCACCATGCCCCAACTGCAGAACCTCTATGAGTCAATCTTGGAAGTCAACTTCGACCGCCGCAACTTCGCCAACAAAATGAAGCACTTCGGCATCCTCTCGGAAGTTGAGGACAACACGCCTCGGCACGGCACCAGGACCCCCATCAAGTACCGGTTCGATAAGGAGAATTACGACCGGTTGAAGGGGAATGGATTCCAGTTGGAGTTCTAGAGAGTAAACTTACTTCTTCTTCATCACCACATCGGCCTTTGCCTCGTAGGCGCCGAGGAACCAGGCGCCGTTGGCGTCGCGGGTTTGGGTGATGGAGGGGGTGGCTTCGGCGGGGGCGAAGTCGCCGCCGTTTTCGGGGCCGTCGATGTCTTCGAAGACGAGGGTGACGTCCGTGGGAAGGTCCATGATGGACTCGCTCAGCTGATAGGTGCCTTTATCGTCGGTTTTGACGTTGGAGTCTTGATAAAAGTCGTTCTGGTCATAGATTACCCAAGGCTGGTTGGGAATATGCCAATGGTACTTGACCGTGACGCTGATGCCCTTGATGGGCTTGCCGCTCTCGTCGGAGACATTTCCGACAGTCTTGAAGTCCGCCTGGGGCTGTCCGTACATGACGAGATAATTATCTCTTTCTTCATACACCTCTTTGCTGCAGGAGGCGAATCCCAGCAGTCCTAAGACGGCGGCCACCAAACGTCGCCAAAGACGTGTCATTCCATTTTTCATATGCCAAATATACTCAATTCCTCCCAAATACCAACTTTTGGGGATTGCCCTCGGTGTGGATTCACCGTAACTTTGCCTTCGGTGAGACTTATTAAGTAGTTAAAGAGTATATATTCCTTTTAGTTAGTGTTAATGTGGGCCCTCCTGCCGTGACGGTACGGGGGCTTGGTTTTTATTGCATACCTCCGGAATAATCGCTAAATTTGAGAAAACGCTGAAATCAATGAAAAAGATAGTATTTGCTGCGCTGATAGGCCTTCTGACACTGGCCTCCTGCGACAAGAAGGTGCCGGCGTCGGTGCCGGCCGTGATCAAGAACGGGATGATCGAACTCAAGGCTCCGCCGCGGGCGCCGGGGCAGGTGAGCGCGCTGGGATTGGCGTGCGATCCCATCGACACGGTCCGGATCGCGTTCGTGGGCGTCGGGGGACGGGGGATTGCCGCGGTGAGGCGGTATACCTTCATCGACGGTGTCAAGATCGTGGCTTTCTGCGACTTGGAGCAGGAGAAACTGGACGCGTGCCAAGAGATCCTGAAGGAGGCCGGGCTGCCGGAGGCCGATAACTACCTCGGGGACGAGGCCTATAAGGAGCTGTGCGACCGGGATGACATCGACCTGGTCTATGTCTGCACGGACTGGCTGCCGCATGTGCCGATATCGCTGTATGCGCTGGAGCATGGGCACCACGTCGCCTGTGAGGTGCCGATGGCGCTGACGATCGACGATTGCTGGAAGCTGGTCGATGCGTGCGAGCGCACCCGTCGGCACTGCATGATGCTGGAGAACTGCTGCTACGATTTCTTCGAGATGTCGGCCCTGAACATGGCCCAGCAGGGACTGTTCGGCGAGGTCTATCATGTGGAAGGTGCTTATATTCACTTCCTTGCCGATCACTGGGACCACAGCGAGCCCTGGCGGGTCGACTACAACATCGACCATCGCGGGGACAACTATCCCACCCACGGCCTCGGCCCGATCGCCCAGGTGCTGAACATCCATCGGGGCGACAAGATGGACTATCTCGTCGCCATGGACACGCCCTCCTATAACGGGAAGTGGGCGGCCAAGACGTTCCGGGACAAGGACTATTGCCTGGACGGCGACCACACCATCAGCCTGATCCAGACCGAGAAGAAGAAGCTCATCGAGATCCAGCACAACGTGTACGCCTACCGTCCGTACTCCCGCATGTACCAGCTTACCGGCTCGGAGGGCTTTGCCAATAAGTACCCGGCGGAGGGAATTTCCGTGAAGAGCATGAATGGGCACAGCTACGTTCCCGAGGCGGTCATGGACTCTCTCCTGACGGCCTACAGGCCCGGTTTCGTGAAGGAAATCGAGGACAAG
>JAFZXW010000016.1 GCA_017616575.1 Candidatus Methanomethylophilaceae archaeon | reverse complement strand
TGGTTATTTTGACCGCTTCCGCCATACCGCCGCCTATCAGAAGGCCGATTGTGGAAGCGAAAGCGGCGCTGACCAAAGCCGAGCCGATTCCCTCCCCGTCCATGAGTGCGAACAATCCAGTTTCGACGAAGGCTGAAACACTGGAAGCGACGATGCCGCTAACCTTTCCGAGCCAGGGCCCTGTGGCGGCACCAATCGCCGCAGATATGAAGGGCCTCTTCCAGTCGACATTTGAAAAGCTGGTGCCGTTCAAGGATACTTGATTGAAAAGCTCCCCCGTGAAGCCCAGGGCGGCGCCCGAGATGGCCCCGACTACGGCCATGTTCACCGCCACCCCCATAACAGGCAGCGCCACGATAGCTGCGACACTGAAGAGGGCGACTGCAGCAAAAAGTGCACCGCAAAGCCATCTTTCGAGCTCGCTCGCGGGAGGGTCTTCCAGGTACATGGCGGAGTACCCATCTCCGTCCACGACCAGGACCTCCCTCCAACTAAGCCCCTTGCGATAGTCGTCCAGCTCAGGGATCGAGATGTTATTGATTCTTCCGTTACTTTCGGCAAGGTATGCCTTGATGGCCTCTATCGATGCTTCAGCGAGGGTCTCGAACTCCTCGGTAAGGAAGTGGTCCTCCTGCGACTTGATCAGCCTCTCCATATCCGACTTTATCTCTGCGAAGTCGAGGTTCCTGTACAACGGCTCCCAGGATATCGACTTGCTCACGCGAGGAGCGACAACCCACGCCCCGGTGTCGTAGTCGTAGAGAGGCGAGTCCGGGTCGTAAGCCTTCTTGAGTTCTACGCTGTAGCTTCTGGAGCTCTTGTCCTCCCCGAGCGACACTGATCTCACCGACAGCCGGGACTCATCTACAGAAGCGTTGCAGTACCTGTTCCCGACGATGTACTGTATCCTCTCCATGTCCATCGTACCGGTCCACAAATAGCGGCCCTCATGCACGTCGTCCGAAGGGAACACCTCCGTGTATTGGATTCCCACGGGCTCAGCTGTGATGAAGACGACGCCGTAGCAGGTGTCCCCTTCGTCGGACTCGAACACCTCCTCCGTCTCGAAGGCCAGCCCGTTCACTCTTGAGGGCCCCCGCATGATATACGCCGGGAAGACGTCGAACCCTTCGATCACGAGGGAGGCGCCAATGGCCTGGAACGACTTAGATATGGCTTCCGACCATAAGCCGTCGTCCTCGAATTCTTCGACGTCCTGACCGGGAATGAGTGACGACTGGCCGTCTTCAACGTCTCCTCCAGAGTCCGGAACCAGAACGGCGGCGGCTGACCCACCTCCCCCGCTGGAGGACGCAGATCCGAAATCCTGGACCACCGGGACGGCTTCGAGGTGCATGGGTTCCGTGAAACCGAGACCCTCGAATCCCTCTTCCGGGTCGGAATCATTCTTCACGCATCCCACGAACCCAGCCGCGATGATGATGATCACAGCGATGACCGCGAAGAGCGCCTTGTTCATTCAGTCACCCTCCTCCAGTCGCAGATTCCGAGCATGCTCCCGACCCCCTCGACAATCTTTTCGAAGAGCCCCGACACTCCGTCCACGATGCTTCCGAAGAACCCCGAGATGGCGTCGACCGCGGAGCCGAAGAGCCCCGACACTCCGTCCACGATGCTTCCGAAGAACCCCGAGATGGCGTCGACCGCGGAGCCGAAGAAACCAGCAAGGCCATCGAGAACACTCCAGAACCCAGACGGTTCTCCGGGAGCCTCCGGTTGGTCTGCCTCTGGCCCTTCGCCCTCGAAGCCCTCGCCCGCAGGACTTACGTCCTGGACCAAATGCCTACTGCTGACGTAAACGCCGTTGTACACGACGTCGACCGTGCAGAGGTCCCCGCCCTGCACCTTGCTCTTGGTTATCTGCGAGCCAGAGATGGTGAAGTCGCCGCTGTGCTCCCCGTCGTGAAGGCAAGTGAAGGACACCTTGACCGATGAACCGTCCGAACTCCATTCATAATCCAGGAGGTAATCGTGCCCTAGGGGTGGGACCGAAACGGTTCTCGAGTCCTCGTAGTCTATGCCCATGAACGTCCCGGAAACGGTGTATCTCGCCATCCCCCCCTTTGTACACGTCGCCCCCAAACTCTCGACCGTCGGCTGAACCGAGATGTACTCCGACTCAAAAGCTATACTCACCATCCTGTTGTCGGCAGACCATGAGTAGACAGGTCTCACGTCCTCCACCTCCAGCTTCATTGTCCAGGAGATCCCGGACCCGGAAATGGCCTTCACGATGTAGGTCCCCGGCCTCAGCTCTAGCGCGGGAAGTTCCGTAGGCAGGAGAAGTTCGGCCTCCTGGACGAAGTACTCCGGGTAGACCTTGAAGGCGGCTGTCCCTACGGCGGAGCTCGCGCTGATGAACCTGGGGAGCCACCCAGTGAGTTCGCAGTCCCCATCCACGACCTTCCTCTGGCCAGAAATCTCGACCTCTAGGGACACGTCATCCTCGGAAGCAACGAACACCTCGTAGCTGGTGGAGCGGCCGTAGACGTTCTTCTCCTCCAAAACGACGAGTCCTCTGAACCCAGCCTCGCGCAGTTGGTCGACAAGGGGGGCCCCGTATTCAACGGACACGGTCCTCCCGCCGCAGGATGCCGTGACAGAGCTCGAGTCCAGGCCCTCCCCGACATTGATAAGGACGAACTCGTTCAGGTCCACAAGGTC
>JAFZXW010000247.1 GCA_017616575.1 Candidatus Methanomethylophilaceae archaeon | reverse complement strand
GTCCAAATGTCTCAGCGTGCAAGAATATCTCTGAGCGGAACCGACCCGGCGCTCGTCGACGGCGTCTGCACCCAGATCAAGGGAATCTCCCAGAGGACCGGCGTGGACATCCGCGGCCCCGTCCCCCTTCCCACCAAGAAGCTGAAGGTCCCCTGCAGGAAGAGTCCTGACGGGGAGGGCAGCGAGACCTGGGACCGCTGGGAGATGCGCATCCACAAGAGGCTCATCGACCTCGATGCCGACGAGCGTGCCCTCAGGCAGCTCATGAGGATAAACGTCCCTGACGGCGTCAACATCGAGATCGTCCTCCGCAGCGCATAAACGTCAAACCCCGGGGGGAGGCGTCCCCTCCCCCCGACACGCAACCTTTTCCCTTTTTCTGGAAACCGATAAATCGCCGTCCTGCATGGGCGTCCTCATGAGAAGCGACGCTGTCAAGAAAGGCATCGACAAGGCGCCCGCCAGGAGCCTCCTGCGGGCCGACGGGCTCGACGACGCGGATTTCGAGAAGCCGTTCATAGGAATCGCGAACTCCTGGAACGACATCGTCCCTGGACATATCCATCTGAACGAGATCGTCGAGGCCGTCCGCGAGGGGATAATCGAAGCGGGCGGGAGGCCGTTCGTGTTCGGGGTCCCGGCGGTCTGCGACGGCATCGCCATGGGCCACAAGGGCATGAGGTACTCCCTGATCTCCAGGGAGGTCATCTCGGACTGCTGCGAGGTCATGGTCGAGGGGCACGCCCTGGACGGATGGGTGGGCGTCAGCAACTGCGACAAGGTCACCCCCGGCATGCTCATGGCCATGGGGAGGATGAACGTCCCCGGGCTGATCGTCACCGGCGGGGCCATGGAGCCCGGGAGGGACGGCGGCAAGGGCCTGGACCTCCAGTCGGTGTTCGAGGCCGTCGGGGCGTACAGCGCCGGCACGATGACCGAGGAGGACGTCAAGAGGGTGGAGTGCTCCGCTTGCCCCGGAAGGGGGAGCTGCTCCGGCCTGTTCACCGCGAACACCATGGCATGCCTGACCGAGGCCCTCGGCCTCAGCCTCACCGGGTGCGCCACATGCCTGGCCGACGATGTAAGGAAGCTGGCGATCGCCAGGGCGACCGGCAGGAGGATAGTGGAGCTCGTCAAGGAGGGCGTCAGGCCCCGCGACATAGCCTCCAGGGAGTCCTTCCGCAACGCCATACGCGTGGACATGGCCATCGGCGGGTCCACCAACACCGCCTTGCATCTGCCTGCGATATCCAAGGACTTCGGCTGCCCCGTGACTCTGGACGACTTCGACGAGATCTCGAGGGTCACGTCCCACATCACCAGCCTGAGGCCCGGCGGGCCGTACACGATCAAGGACCTGGACGCGGCCGGCGGGATCCCCGCGGTCCTTCATGTGCTCAGGGACAGCCTTTCCGACGTGCCCACTGGGAACGGCAGGAGCATCGCCGAGATCGCCAGGGACGGCAAGGTGCTGGACCCTGAGGCGATAAGGGGCCTGGACGATCCTTTCCACGCAGAGGGCGGCATAGCGGTCCTCAAAGGCAACCTCGCCCCGGATGGGTCCGTCGTCAAGCAGTCGGCTGTCAGCCCCGCCATGATGCGGTTCACCGGCAAGGCCAGGGTGTTCGACGGCGAGAAGGACGCCGCCGATGCGATCATGTCCGGGTCGATTGTCCCAGGGGACGTCGTCGTGATAAGGTACGAGGGCCCCATGGGCGCCCCCGGGATGCCGGAGATGCTGTCCCCCACCAGCCTGATAGTGGGAAGGGGGCTGGGCGACTCGGTGGCCCTGATAACCGACGGGAGGTTCTCCGGCGCGTCCAGGGGAGGGGCGATCGGCCATGTGTCCCCTGAAGCCTACGCCGGCGGGCCCATAGCCGCCTTGAAGGACGGCGACGTCATAGACATCGACATCCCCGCCAGGAGGCTGAGCGTCAGGCTCTCCGACGAGGAGATAGCAGGCCGCCTGTCCAAGGCGGAGAGGGTGGAGAGGCCGGTCACGGGCGTCCAGAGGAAGTACCGCAGGCTGGTCTCCAGCGGCGCGGACGGCGCGTATCTGGAGCGATGTCATCGAAGTCCAGCCCCGAGAGGGACACCGAGAGGATGCTGGGGGACCCCAAGAAGGCGATCTTCAGCACCGTCCTCCCGTTCCTCGTGTCCATCGTGGTCGGCCAGGTGAACATGCTGGCGGACCTGGCGTGGTGCTCCGGCCTGGGGTCGGAGAGCGTCAGCGCCATACAGTCCGTCTCGCCCCTATACTGGGTCGTGTTCGACGTCGGCCTCGGGATCGGGCTGGGATGCAACGTCATAATAGCCCACCGCATCGGGTTCGGAGACCGCGCGGGGGCGCAGAGGATCGTGTCTCAGGGCGTCGTCCTGGCCGTGGCCATAGCCCTTGTCCTGGCTCCTCTGGTCTACCTTCTGATAACCCCCATGGTTTCGTGGATGGGAGCCCCGGAGCTCGCCGGGGACGCATCCAGGTATCTCGGGATGATATTGGCTTTCAACGTCTTCCAAGTGCTTGCGCCCACGCTCTCCGGCTTCCTGAGGGGCGAGGGGGCGGCGAACAAGTCCAATTACGCGATGGTCGCCGGAACGCTGTTCAACATCGCGATAGACCCCATCCTGATATTCGGGCTGGACATGGGGGTGGCGGGTGCGGGCCTGGCGACCGGACTCTCTTGCGTAGTGTCCTCCTCCGTGATGCTGTACATGTACCTGTCCCGCAGGACCACCGTTCCGCTCATTCTAAAGGGATACCGCTTCGACCGCAAGGACGTGGCCGAGATCCTTCGCCTGGGGATACCGAAGATGTCCGAGATGTTCCTGATGGACGCCTTGGATGCCATCAATCGTGCATTCCTTATCGCCTGCGGAGGGGTGGACGCTTTGGCTTTGTTCTCGGTTCCGTTCCGCCTGGTGATGCTGGTGGTCTTCGTCCCCAACGCGTTCGCCATGGCCATGACTCCGGTGGCCTCCGCCAATTTCGGCGCGGGGAGACCGGACAAGAGCGCCTATGCATTCCGGCTCTGCATGAAATGTGCGATGGTAACCTCGCTAACGATGCTCGTGGCGTACCTGGCACTGGCCCCTTACCTCTTGGTTCCGTTCACCTTGTCTGAGTCGATGGCCCCGATGAAGCCGGCCTTGGTGGAGATTCTGAGGGTGGAGGCGTTCATGGCCCCGCTGATCTCGGCGACGTTCGTCTGCAATTCCATGATGCAGTCGATGAAGAAGCCGCTGAAGTCGTTGGGCGTCACTACCTTGCGCACGGTGTTGACCACGGCTCTGTTCGCGTTGCTGTGCGGGACCACGGTCCCTATCATGTGCTGGGGCATGGTCGCTGCAGGCGCGGTGGCCGCCGTATTGGCATTGTACATCACCGGGAGGGACCTCAGGCGGCTGGTGGATCGTGCGGATCCGTCTCCTCTCTGACGAACTCGTAGTCGGCCTCTCTGAACAGGGGCGTCAGGAATATGTATCCCATCCAGCGTGTCAGCGGGGGGTTCTCGGTCATAGGCGGGAGGTAGAACCTGCGGACGGTCGGGAGCAGCATCACGCCGATGGTCAGCGCCGTCATCAGCGCCAGGAACAGGTCGTCGAAGACGGCGCCCGTAAGCGTTATCCCTATGCTGGGCAGGACCTCGTAGGACGTGTTCACGATCAGAAGCAGGACGGACGTCCTCATGACCTTCCTCCATGATTTTGGGCGGGCCGAGGCTATGCCTATGACGGAGCTCACGGAGACCAGGATCATGACGAGGGAGAACAGTATGGACAGCATCCTGAGGGACATGGACCCCGCGTCCTCGACATCCATGAACAGGTTGATCGAGAAGTTGAGCATGTAACGGACTATGACTAAGCACAGGTAGACCTCCGCGATAGCCAGCGGCATCGGCACCTTGGCTCTTTCCGGGTATTTGCTCTTGTTCCGAAGGGCCATCGGCCGGGCCATCCGTTTATAGGATTAAATCGATGACGGAGCATGGGCGGGACAGAGGCCGACCGTTTCCTCAATTGCGTCATGAGACGTTCGGAGAGCGACTCGTTGTTCCGCGTCGGCGTCGTCCTCGCCGTCTCCATGCTGTGCCCCCTGTTCGTCGCGTTCGTCCTTTACAGCTGGTACGAGGACCAGCAGAGCGACATGGAGCTGGGGGTGGGGCTGATCTCCTGGACCGTCATATTCTACGTCCTGTACCTCGAGGTCAGGGGAATCGCCCTCCACCGCATGCGCGACGCGGAGTGGATGGGCTCCCTGGCCGCCTACGCCCGGTCGCGCGGCCGCGGCACTGAGGAGATGGACGGCTTCCTGGGGTCCAGCGGCGTGTCGGACTCCGGCCGGGCGCTGGCGGTTTCGAGGGCCGCGTTTATCTTCTTATTTGCGTTCAACGTTTTCTTGGCGCTCTGGATGAGGGCGTCCGGCATCGACGAGGGGTCCAGCAGCCTCATAAGCGGCCTGATGCCCTCCCTGATGGTGGTCGAGCTGTCCGTCACGGCGGCGTACCTCTTCAAGGCCGTAGTGTCCCACGATTCCTTGCAGAGCGAGTTCACGTCCCTGTTCGTGGACGCCATGGGGGAGGACCTGGGCCTGCGCGAGCCGATGAGGACGTCCTTTACGGGGTCCCGCGTCCGCCTCTGGCCGCATGCGGTCCTGCTGATAGTCACGCTGGGGCTCTATTCTACGTTCTTCAACCTCCTGGTCGTCCATAAGATGAACGTGCATCTGACCTCCCAGTGGGCTTACGAGGAGGGCCTGGTGGCCGCCATGGCGGAGGCCGAGGGGGCGTCCGGGGTGAGGAAGGGCGAGGCTGTGGCCTTGAGCGGGGCCAAGGCGTTCCTGGACCTTCTTCAGCGAGGCGGGGCCTATGCCTGCTTTACGCCAATATTTATATAATTCTTAAAAAGTGGGGGCATCCATCGGGCTGGTAGATCAGTTGGCAGATCGCTTGCTTTGCAAGCAAGAAGTCGCGAGTTCGAATCTCGCCCAGTCCACCATTCGCTTTCTGCATACGGATTCCGCATCTGTCGATATGTTTCCGCCGTCACATTCGAGGAGATGCGTTATTGAACACGTCTGTGCCGGCAACGTAAAACATTTGTGGGATGTTGCGACGTCATCGTCACATCTTGGGGCATTTTCGTGGTTATCGTTTGTTGATTAGGCCATGAGCATCTTGAAATCTATCGGTTTAGCGTCAAATTAGTTGATTAAACGGTTAAATCGAATGCAATCACAAATTACTATGATGAAATACAGCGAATCACTTTAACAGAATACAGCGAATCGCTATGATGAAATACAGCGAATTATAATAATCGGTCGTATCAAGGGGGAAATAGGCATGGAGTACAGGGAACGTGTGACCGACAGGGTTCTAGAGCGCAGGCTCAAGGCGTTCGGAGCAGTCCTGGTGACCGGGCCCAAAGGATGCGGAAAGACCACAAGCGCCAAACGGTTCTCTAGAAGCGTCGTCGAGTTCCAGGACGAGGACCGCAGGGACTCCTACCTGTCCGTGGCCGAGGTGCAGCCATCCATGCTGTTGGAAGGGGAAAAGCCCCGTCTCTTCGACGAGTGGCAGGACGCCCCGAAGATATGGGGCGCGGTGAGGAAGTCCGTGGACGACACCGGCGGAAAAGGCATGTACATACTTACCGGGTCAACTTCCAAACCCGTCTATACGCCGCATTCCGGGACTTTGCGCTTCAGCACCATGAAGATGATGCCCATGAGTCTGTTCGAGAGCGGCGAATCCAACGGTTCCGTATCGTTGAAGTCGCTTTTCGACGATCCGACGAGTTATGAAGGATGCTCTTCAGACCTGTCAATGGAATCGCTGATCCACGCCATATGCCGCGGCGGATGGCCGGGCGCGCTGGGGTTCGACGACGAATCCCTGGGATTGGAGATCGCGAGGGATTATTTCAGGCAGATCTGCGGCACCGACGCGTCCGCGGTGGACGGGGTCAAGCGCAACCCCCGTCTGGTCGAGGCCGTGCTCAGGTCGTATTCCCGCAACATATGCACGTTGGCTGACAAGAAGACCATGATGGTTGACGTCCGTTCCGTCGAAGACGTGTCAGAGTCCACGTTCCATGGCTACGTCCAGGCGCTCGAGAGGCTGTTCGTTATAGAAGATGTCGACGCCTGGTCCCCTCCCATTAGAACCAAGGGCGCGGTGCGCGCCGGCAAGAAGAGGAACATGTGCGACCCTTCGCTGGCCGTCGCCGCGCTGGGGCTGTCGCCAAGCTATTTCAGGGAGGACTTCAAGACCCTGGGGTTCCTGTTCGAGTCGTTGGCGATACGCGACCTGAAGGCCTATTCGTGCGCAAGCGGCGGGGCAGTCTCTTACTACCATGACAGGTACGGCCTGGAATCCGACGTCGTCCTCCATCTGGAAGACGGGCGGTACGCCTTGTGCGAGGTGAAGCTCGGCTCCAAGGAAGTCGACAAGGGGGCCGAGAACCTGTTGAAGATAGAGTCCCTCATTTCAGAGCATAACAAGGAGGGGCCCAGGATCAGGCCGCCGGACCTGAAGATGGTGGTCACGGGCACGGAGCACGGGTACCGCCGGGACGACGGGGTGCTCGTGGTGCCCATAGGCTGCCTCAGGGACCGACGGCCTTCGGGGATCAGTCGAACTTCCCCACGACCGCCTTTATGCGCCTGACGCCGGCGGCGGAGCTCTCCTCCTTCTTGATCTTGAATCCCTGGAGCTCCGAGGTGTTCTTCACGTGGGGCCCTCCGCAGATCTCGCAGGAGACGTCCCCGATGGTGTACACCTTGACCATCTCGCCGTACTTGTCCTTGAACACCCCTATGGCCCCGCGGCCCTTGGCATCCTCGTAGGTCATCTCCTCGCATACCACGGGGATGGCGGCCTTGATGGCGT
This sequence comes from Candidatus Methanomethylophilaceae archaeon, assembly GCA_017616575.1. GTDB lineage: Archaea > Thermoplasmatota > Thermoplasmata > Methanomassiliicoccales > Methanomethylophilaceae > Methanoprimaticola. Next base: position 1,196 of record JAFZXW010000247.1, on the reverse strand, counting down.
CGTTGACGTACTTCTCGACGGCGGCCAGCTCCTCCGGGGTGCACTTCCTGTCCAGGTTGAAGTCGAACCTGAGCCTCTCGGCGGTGATGTTGGACCCCTTCTGCTGGATGTCCGGGCTGACGAACTTCCTGAGGGCGGCGTTCAGGAGGTGGGTGGCGGTGTGCAGCTTGGTGGTCTCCTCGCTGTGGTCGGCCAGGCCTCCTTTGAACTTCTGCTCCGCGCCGGAGCGGGAGGTGTCCTGGTGGGTCTTGAACCTGTTGTTGAAGTCGTCCATGTCCACTTTCAGGCCCTTCTCCTGGGCTAGCTCGACGGTCATCTCTATGGGGAACCCGTAGGTGTCGTACAGCCTGAAGACCGTCTCACCGTTCAGCACGGGGCTGTCGCCGTTCTCCGCGACCATCTGGTCGAACCTTCTGAGGCCCTTCATCACGGCCTTGTGGAACTTGAGCTCCTCGTTGTTGATGTTCGTAAGGATGAACTCCCTGTTCTCGACCAGCTCCGGATAGGCCTTCCCGTACTCCGAGATGACGGTCTCGGCGATCCTCTGCATGAAGGGCTCCTCGAACCCGAGCTTGGACATGTACCTGCTGGACCTCCTGATGAGCCTCCTGAGGATGTAGCCCTGGCCGATCTTGGCCGGGACTACTCCGTCTCCGAGGATGAACGTGGCCGCCCTCATGTGGTCGGCTATGATCCTGAACGCCCTGGTTTCCTCGGGGTCGACGCCGTACTTCTTCCCGGAGATGTCCTCTATGTCGGCGATGATGCCTTGGAACAGGGGGGTGTCGTACACCGTCTCCTTCCCGTTCATGATCCTGAGGATCCTCTCCAGGCCCATCCCGGTGTCCACGTTCTTCTGCTTGAGGGGGGTGGACTTCCCCTCGGCGTCCTTGAAGTACTGCATGAAGACGTTGTTCCAGATCTCCGTGTACTTCCCGCAGTGGCAGGAGGGGCCGCAGGACGGGCAGCACTTGGGCCTGCCGTCGTCGTAGAATATCTCGGTGTCGGGGCCGCAGGGGCCGGTCTGGCCTGCGGGGCCCCACCAGTTGTCCTCCTTCCCGTAGAAGAAGATCTGGTCGTCCCTCAGGCCGTGGCTCTTCCAGATCTCCGTGTACTTCCCGCAGTGGCAGGAGGGGCCGCAGGACGGGCAGCACTTGGGCCTGCCGTCGTCGTAGAATATCTCGGTGTCGGGGCCG
>JAFZXW010000246.1 GCA_017616575.1 Candidatus Methanomethylophilaceae archaeon | reverse complement strand
GGCAACGAGATAATCGTGAAGACCAAGGACTGCCTGGGGACCGCCTGCTACAGGTGCCAGTTCGTATGCCCGAAGAAGGTCTACAAGTACGACAAGCTGAGACTGGTAATTTGAAAAAGGAGGGGAAGCCCCCCTCCATCTTAAAACGGAGCTACGTCAGTCCTCCATGACGTTCTGTTGCTCCAGATACTCCAGGATGCGCTTCCTGAGGTTCGTGAACTCCGGGCTGGCGCGGTCCCTGGGCCTGGGCCACGGGACGTCCACGATCTTGTAGATGCTGGACGGCCTCTTGGTCAGGATGACCACCCTGTCGGAAAGGTACAAGGCCTCGTCGACCGAGTGCGTCACGAAGATGATCGTCCTGTCGCTGTGGACGATGATCTTGTCCAGCTGCTCCTGCATGATGTTCCTGGTCTGGGCGTCCAACGCCCCGAAAGGCTCGTCCATGAGGATGACGGCAGGGTGCATGACCAAGGCGCGGGCGATCCCCACGCGTTGCTTCATGCCTCCGGAGAGCTCATGGATGCGGGAATCTGCGAACTTCTCGAGGCCGACGGCCTTGATGTACCGCATCGCCCTCTCCTCCTGCTCCTCCTTAGGCACCCCTGCGATCTCCATTCCGAACTTGACGTTCTGCTTCACGGTCCTCCACGGGAACAGGGCGAAGTCCTGGAACACCATCCCGCGGTCGGAACCGGGAGACGTGCAGACCTTGTCGCCGATGGTCACCTTTCCCTCTGTAGGCTGCAGGAGCCCGGCGATGCAACGTAATATGGTGGTCTTACCGCATCCGGACGGCCCCACGATGGACACCAGCTCCCCCTTCTTGACGTCGAGGGAGAAACTGTCCACGGCCACGGTCTCGCTCTCATCGGTGATGTATACGACGCGGAGGCCGTCGATGGACATCAAGGTCTCGCCCTCGGGTATGTCCTTGTAAAGCTCGTCGGTGCGGTCGGCGCGTACGCGCTCCTGGCCCCATTTCTGGCCTTCGATCTTGATCTTGCTCTTGGACATCGGACATCCATCCCCATTCTCTTAGAGACCCTCTTGGAAACGTACTCGGCAAGCCCGGTGGTGAGCAGCCCGAGCACGGCGATTATTATTATCCCGGCGTAAGCTTGAGGGAACGCCCCATACGTGATCATATTGGCCACATAGAACCCGATCCCTCCCAAGGGCGTGGCGTAAAGCTCGGCCGCGACTATGCACATCCAGCCTATCCCGAGCCCGACCTTGATTCCGTTCATGAGGTACGGCACGGTGGAGGGGATGAGGACCTTGGTGAAGATCTGCAGATTGCTGGCGCCCAAGGTCTTGGAGGCGTCCACGAGCACGCGGTCTATCTTGGACACGCCGAAAACGATGTTGGTAAGCAACGGGAAGAATATCCCGACGAACACGACGAACGTGGCCCCCTGTATGTATCCGAACAGGAGGATGAATATCGGCGCCCATGCTATAGGCGCTATCGGCCTCAGCACCTCGATCCAGGGATTGGTGAACTCCCTGATCGTCTTGAAGTTCCCAAGAATAAGGCCCAAAGGCAAGGCGATAGCCAAAGCCAATAAGAACCCGCTAAGGAACTTCGTAAGACTCGATGAGATGTAAGTGGATAATGGAAGCCCGGTGACCGCATCTCCGTTCTGAATCAGGCTGAACAGCGCGGAGAAGGTCTCGACCGGCTCAGGTATCGCGGCGTTATCGGCCACCTTGGAAACCAGCCACCAGATGCATAGGAATACGACCAGTGAGACCGCAGTGATCGCCACGGACCTCGCAAAGCGGTGATATTTGTTGTGCTCGTCATATTTGGTGCTCATGAGGCCACGCCCGGTATAACAATTGCTCAATGAAATACTTTGAGAAAGGAGGTCCCGGACATGCCGGGACTGTTTTCAATTGAAAAATCAGCTGGCGTTCCCGGAAACCGCCGCCTTCAGGTACTGGTCGTTGACGAACAGATTGGCGAACGCGGCAGGGTCGGAGACGTCCTTGGTGAGGGCCCCGACGTCCTTGAGTCCGGCGACGAGGGACTCGATGTCGGATTTGAGCTTCGAAAGGTTACCGTCCTTCCCATCCGCATAGAGATACGTGATGTTAGACAAAGATTCCTTGACCTCCTGGTCGGTGAGACCGGGAACCTTGCTCTTGGTGAAGGAAACCAGCCACTTGTAGTCATCCGAGTCGACGTCCTCGAGGGCCTTGACAACGAAAGACACGGCATCGCTGTATCCAGACAGGAACTTCTCCAGGCTGGCAGAGTTCGCCTTGGCGTATGAGACGTTGGATGCTATCACGCAGCAGGTGTGGTCGGGGAAGAAATCGTTGGTGAGCCCGAGGCTGACATAGTCGGGGCTCTCCTCGATGACCCTCTGGTACTGCGGCTCCCAAATCACGCCGGCGCTGATGGACTTGTCTCCGACGATCGCCTGGTAGTTGGCCAAATTGGAGACATAGTAGATGGTGTCGGCATTCACAGAGGTATTGACAGTGTACATGGCGACCTTGAGACCGAGCTGGCTGGCGATCGACAACAGCTGGATATGCTGAATGGACGTCGTTCCGGGAGTGGCGTACACCAGCCCTCCCCAGGCCGCAGCGTTCTCGGGACCGACCAGGAAAGCCCCGTCCGAGACAGTGTAGAACGCGGTGCCGTTCCTTGCGGGGACGGCGGCGGACGGATCGTCCAAGACCGCCTTCTTGACGAAGAACCCGGATCCCTCGCTGTTGACGCGGGCGACGAGGTTGTACGCCTTGGACTCGTTGGTAATCGAGCTGGAGGTGATATAGCCGTTGTTTATCATATTGATAGTCGCAGGGGGCGCGCCGAGGAATCCGAGGTTGGCGTCCCCGTTCATAAGCGAAGTGGCCACGCCAGCCCCGTTGGTGGAGTTGGAGATCGTCACTTTGATGCCGCGGTCCTCGAAGTATTTCTTCTCTATTCCGACGTGCACGGCAATCTGATGTATGTCTCCGGATATGACAGAGACCCTGACTTCGTCGCTGTCATCTCCCGAATTGTTGTTGTTGAGGAGTACGAATGCGGCAATTCCTGCTATCGCGATTATCGCGACCGCCAGAACCGCTAGGATTTTGCCATCCATGGTATCACCTGTTGGCCTGACGATTCATCAGAGATGTATATTATACTGCTGTCAAAGAATTATACAATTAGGAAAACTAAGATGGATGCATCCTTAATATAATCCATGTTTTCAAACAAAAACAAACTTCGTTTTATCAAGAATGAAGGTCGCCAGGGGGTTGCCCTGGCAATAGGGCTCAAACGTCCCTGAAAAGCGTCGCGTACTGCATCCTCTGGGCCCCGAAGTACTCTTTGCAGTACTGGGCGGTGGCCTCCGGAGGGAACTCTTTGCACGAGAAGACGTCGATGAACGCCCTGTCCGTGTCCTCCGCGAAATGCCCGGCGATGCACGAGGTCTCGATGAGCTGGATCAGGGAGTACCCTTCGACTTTAGGCTCCGCCCCGAAACGGACGGCTATCGGCTCCCCGTATCTTTTCATTTTAATGTGCTCTGCAAGGTCGATGGCGAACTGCTTGATGTATTCGCCGTCGGAGATCTTCTGGTGGTCACATCCTCCGAGGTCAATGGCGATGTGCAATCCCCACTGCTTCTCGTCGTTGTACTTCTTGATCGACTCCTCGTCAGAGAGGAGGCGACCCGCGAACTGACTCATGCTGTACATCGTAATCACCTTCGGGCAGCGGACTGCCCGGACGAAGTTAAATGCTACCCGTATTTGAAACGATGCCTCGGGGTGTCTCTGTAGAGACGAAACGTCGGTTGATATATCTCCCACGGGTCACAACCAAACTTGGGAAATAACGAAATAGGACCGTTCGATGGACAGCCCATGAGCGCCCCGAAAGTCTACTTCACGGACATGAGATGCAAAGTCGACGAAAGCATCCTCGACAAGATGAAAAGGGTGGTCTGTGCCGCCGGAATCCGCGACATAGAGATGAACAAGAGGTTCGTCGCCATAAAGATGCACTTCGGAGAGCTCGGAAACCTGTCCTTCCTCCGCCCCAACTATGCAAAGGTCGTAGCGGACATCGTCAAGGAGGAGGGCGGCATCCCCTATCTGACCGACTGCAACACCATGTACCCAGGATCCAGGAAGAACGCCGTGGAGCACATGGACTGCGCCAACCTGAACGGCTTCGTCACTGCCACGACGGGATGCCAGATCATCATAGGGGACGGCCTGAGGGGGACGGACGACGTCGAGGTTCCCATAAACGGCACGTACGTGGAGAAGGCCAAGATCGGCCGCGCGATCGCCGACTGCGACGTCTTGATCACTTTGTCGCACTTCAAGGGGCATGAGATAACCGGCTTCGGAGGGGCCATCAAGAACCTGGCCATGGGATGCGCCTCCCGCCGCGGCAAGATGGAGATGCACAGCCAGGGGAAGCCCCGTCTGGACGCCTCCAAATGCGTGGGATGCGGGAAATGCGCCAAATCCTGCGGACAGGACGCCATCTCCATCGTCGGGGGGAAGGCGAAGGTCGACGCGGACGCCTGCGTGGGATGCGGCAGATGCATCGGGATGTGCGCCTTCGACGCGATATACGCCGAATACGACCAGGACGGGAGCATAGTCGACATGAAGATGGTGGAGTACGCCGCCGCCGTGATAAAGGACAGGCCCAGCTTCCACATATCCGTGATATGCGACGTGTCCCCCTATTGCGACTGCCATTCCGGGAACGACGCCCCCATAATCCCGGACGTCGGGATACTGGCGTCCGCCGACCCGGTGGCCTTGGACAAGGCATGCGTCGACCTGGTCCTCAAGCAGCCGGTCATCCCTGGCTCGCACCTGCACGACCTGTGCGGGAAGGAAAGGCCGGAGGACCTCCTCCAATGCAGCCAGCCCGGGACCCGCTGGCAGGCCCATTTCGAGCATTCCGAGAGGATGGGTCTCGGAAACGGGGGATACGAGCTAGTGAAGGTGGACTGAGACCATCGCCGCCGACCTGCTGGAAACCTTGATGCTCCTCTGCTTCCTGGCCGCCTGGCCGGTGAGCACCGTCAAGGCTTACAGGGCGAGGACCGCGAAAGGGACCAGCCTGGGGTTCATGCTGATAGTGGAGGCCGGGTACCTATTCGGCCTGTCCAGCAAGTTCCTTTCCGGGAACGTGAGCTTCGTGGCTGCGTTCTACGTCATCAACATCTGCGTGGTGGGGGCCAACATAGCCTTGTACTTCCGCAACCGCAGGATCGACGCCGCCCGCACGTCGCCATGATATTGGATGTGGCATCCAAATATGAATGCCAAAGGGGAAGGGGCGGGCCCGTCTTTCCCATATCCAGATTGCTGACTCTTTTCCACGCCTTGCTGTGAATGAATCGCCGAATCACATCCAACATAACCTTTTTTAATGGAGATTATCGTAACGCGCCCGATGGAAACCTTAGAGCAGTTGATTTCCAAGGCCGAGGCAGGGGACGTGCAGTCCTGCTTCGAGCTGGGACAGAAATATGCGCTCGGCGAAGGTGCCGAGGCTGACGAGAAAGCAGCATTCGGATGGTACCTTCGCGCCGCCAAGGGCGGTCACGTCATGGCTCAGAATGCCATCGGGACCTGTTACGCCAACGGGATAACCGTCGACGAGAACTGGGACGAGGCGGCCATGTGGTATTTCCGCGCTCTCATGAGGGGGAATCCCGACGCCCTGCGCACTCTGTCCGACTATTACGAAACGCACGAAACACCGGCCGACGGTGCCATTCTCGATTATTTCCTCAGCGCGTCCGAGAAGGACGATGCAGACGCCCTCTTCATTCTGGGCAGGCTGTACGAGCTGGGTGTCGGCACCGCTTTCGATCCGGAAAACGCATTCAACTCGTACAAGAGGTCTGCCGACATGGGCCTCAAGGACGGCAGGCTCGCGGTGGCGGTCTGCACCTTGAACGGCCTGGGAGTCGAGAGGGACCGCAAGGCCGGGGCCGAGATGATAGCCTCGCTCTGGGAGGAGGGCTTCCTTCCCGCAGGGTCGGCCTTGGCCAAATGCTACGAGTACGGGCTCGGGGTCCCGCGCGACCATGACATGGCGTTCTCCATCTACGACAAGATGGTCGACATGGGGTCGATCGAGGGGATGTACGACCTCGGAAGATGCTACATGGACGGCATCGGGGCCCATAAAGACGGCAACTACTCGTTCTCCTGGTTCACCGCGGCGGTTATGAGAGGGTCCCGCGACGGGGTGTACGGCCTCGCCAGGTGCTACATGGGAGGCGTGGGCGCCGACAAGAGCAAGGACACCGGCCTGAAGCTGCTGGACGCCGCCTCGAAGATGGGGCAGACCGATGCGATGATCATGCTCGGGCAGCTTTACACCAAAGGCAAGCTGGTCCCCAAGAACCCGCAGCTCTCCGCGGAGTGCTTCAAGAGGGCGGCCGACCTGGGAGACGGGTACGCGCAGCTCACCACCGGGGACAACTACGCCAACGGAACCGGGTTCAAGAAGGACGGCAAGGCCGCCATCAAATATTACATGATGTCCGCCGCGCACGGGAACACGGTCGCCTGCTACAACATCGGGACCGCCTACGCCCTCGGGAACGGGGTGAAGAAGAACGAGGAGGCCTCCTTCGACTGGCTCTCCCGTGCCGCCGAGGACAACTACATGAAGGCGCAGTTCTCCGTGGCCGAGGCTTATTCCAAGGGCAGGGGGACCAAGAAGGACCCCGTCAAAGCGTTCGAGCTCCACAAGAGCCTGGCCGAGAACGGGTTCGGGAAGTCGCAGTACCATGTGGCGTACTCGTACTTCGAAGGCATCGGCACGGAGAAGGACGACAAGGCCGCGTTCGAATGGTTCTGCAAGGGCGCCGAGAGCGGCAACGTCCTGTGCCAGTACTACGCCGGATACTGCTACTACAACGGCGTAGGCACGAAGGCGGACGAGAAGAAGGCCATATCCTGGTACACCAGCGCCGCAGAGCAGGGACACATCGTCTCCAGGCAGATAGTCGAGGAGCTCACCGGGGAGAAGGTCAAGGTCAAGTCAGAGGACT
>JAFZXW010000245.1 GCA_017616575.1 Candidatus Methanomethylophilaceae archaeon | reverse complement strand
GAGGCGCGTGGCCGTGTACAACATATTCGACAGGGACGTGGAGTGGCAGGTGGACGCCTTGAGGGACGTCGGCGCGGAGATACTGTTCATAATGGTCGGGTCGGACTCCTTCGACGACCACGAAGCCAAGGCGCCGTCCTACGGGGACGTGCCGGTCCTGGAGGGTGGCATGTGCGACCTCGGGAAGGCCGTTTCCGAACGCCGCCCCGACGTTCTGATCACCAACCACCCGAAGGCCTCCGGTCTGGGGATCCCGTACTCGAGGCTGGGGTCGCCGAGGCTCGGGGTCGAGGGGGCGCTGGAATGGCTCCGCATGCTTGCCGATTCTATGCGCCTCCCCGTCGGGCGCGGATGGAGGGACGGGCTATGAACAACAGGCCGGACGGGATGCTGGGCGCCATATTGGCGTCCGAGTCCATCGGGACCGCAGACACCCTGATCAACGGGGCCGGGGGATGCAGGTCCAGGGCCATGATCCTCCTCAACGAGCTCCTCCCGGAGTATCAGGCCGAGGGCGAGGAGTGCTGCAGGTCCAAGTTCTTCAGCAGGCAGTCCAAGCTTCCTTGCACGTTTATCAACGGCGACGACATCGTGTTCGGTACCGGTCCGAAGGTCGCCGAGGGCGTCAAGTCCCTGTACAGGAACGGGAAAGGCACGGCGTTGGTGGACACTTTGAGCGCGTCGCTGGTGTGCGCCGACTATTCCAGGCACGTCCCGCCTGAGATGGCGCCGGTGACGGTCGACTCGGACCTGGCTGGGATGTCCTTCGAGGAAGGTTTCGACACGATGTCCGAGTCCCTGCTGAGCAATGCAGGCATCGAAGGCGGCGAGTCCAGGATGACGGTGAACATCCTCGGGTACGACATCACCGACAGGGGATGGGTCTACGGGGCCGAAGAGATCGGAAGGCTGCTGGCACCCATGGGCGTGGAGATCCGTTGCGTCCCCTGCTGCCTCCCGTCGGAGGAGTCCTTGAAGGCGTCGGGGTCGGCGGCGCTGAACGTCGTGATGAAGAAGTCCTTCTGCGTCCGCACGGCGGAATGGTACCGCAGGGAGCTTGGCGTCCCGTCCCTGGTTCCGTCCGCAGGCTATCCGCTGGGTTATCAGGCGTGCAGGTCGTTCGTGGAGGAGGTCGCGTCGGAGCTCGGGGCGGACCCTGCGCCTTCTCTCAAGGCGGTAGACGATGACGAGGCCGCCGTCCGCAGGATGGTCCTCAAGATGAACCGCGCCGCGGACATGCTCAGGGGGAGATGCTTCTCGGTGGAGGCGGACTCCTCGATAGCGCTCCCGTTGACGAGGTGGATGTACGAGAAGATGATGATGGTCCCGGCTTCCGTGTCCCCTTCCGACGACGCCCGCTCGGAGGACGTCAAATCATTCCTGGAGTCCGTGGGCTTCGGCGAGGCGTTCCGCGGGAGGAGGGAGGAGAGGTCCATGGCCAGGTTCACGGACGGCATCACCGCGAAGATCCTGAAGTCCGAGGGGGAGCCCGGCCCGTGCGTTCCGGTGTCCTTCCCCTGGGCGGAGACGGTGAACCTCACCGGCAGGTGCCTGGTCGGCCTGGGAGGGTCGAGATGCTTGCTGGAGGACCTCCTCAACGGCATGGACAGGTTCCGTTGCGGACAGCCCTTCTACGCGGACATGAGGCGATCGCTTTCCGGGGCAGGCCACTTCCATGAGGTCCTCGACCATGCGGTGCAGGAACCTCGCGGCGGGGGAGTCCACCGCCTTGTAGTAGACCTCCTTCCCCTCGCGTCTGCTTTGGATCAGGCCCGCCTCCTTGAGGGAGCGCAGGTGGTGGGACACCGCGGGGCTGGACATTCCCATGATGGAGGATATGTTGTTCACGCATCCCTCGTAATGGCAGAGCAGCCAGAATATGCGGAGCCTGGTGCCGTCCGACAGCTTGTCGAGGGTGGACGCCACCGTGTCGAACCCTTTGTTTTCGGCGAGAAGGTGCCTGAACTCTTCCACGTCCTTGATGTCCCCGTGGTCGTGCGGCAGCGTTTCGTGTTCCATATGTTCGCACCTTGGCCGTTGCCCATGCGTTCGTTTTATATATCATGTTTATCATACGATTAAACAATTGCTTAATTATTTAAGCTAAAGGAGAGAAAGACATGAAGAAGAGCTACAAGGTAGAGGTCGACTGCGCCAACTGCGCCTTGAAGATGGAAGAGGCCGCCAAGGCCACCAAGGGCGTCGAGGACGCATCCATCAATTTCGTCCTTCAGAAGATGTCCGTCACCTTCTCCGAGGGCGCCGACCCCAAGGCCGTGATGCCCGAGGTCCTCAAGAACTGCAAGAAGGTCGAGAGCGACTGCGTGATCGAGTTCCGATCCCGTTTCCACAGGCGGCCTTAGCCGTCTCTCCAAACGCTTTACGTTTTTTCTACGAAAATCTCCATGTGACGCTTCGAGCCCACGATTGTCACGAAGAAGGTCGTTGAGAAGGCTCTGCGAGGATGCGCCCAAGGCTTCGCGGATCTCTTTCGGCGTCGTCCATGAGGTCCACCAGGCGGACGCTGTCAAGGTAGTCTCCGATCATCTTGTCCAGCCTCCTCCACACCGGGAGCGTCTTGCATACGTCCGCGCGAGGGCAGTCGAACCCTCCCTCGAGGCAGGCGACCGGGACCATGTCGCCTTCGGTGGCGGTCAGGATCTCGCCGACGGTGTACGTCTCCGCCGGCCGGGACAGCCTGTAGCCCCCGCCTTTCCCGTGGGCGGCGTCCACCAGCCCCTCCTTCGTGAGGCGGGACATTATGGCCTCCATGTACTTGTGGGGGATCTCCTGCCTGTCGGAGATGTCCTTCAGCGGCACGTATTCCTCGCCGCCGCCCTCTGCCAGGTCCAGCATGACGCGGAGCGCGTACCTCCCTTTGGTGGAAACCATGAATCCCATGCCCGTCTCCGTGGCGGCCTGCCTCCGCCCTGACCGGCGACGACTTGGATTCTATAAAAATATACCTACCAATATAGTAGGTAAATAGATATATTCGCGGGGCCGGTTACAGGTTCCGCATGCCGATAAACGTCCCGGACGGCCTTCCCGCGATATCCGCGCTAGAGAGCGAGAACATATTCGTGATGAGCGAGAGCAGGGCGCAGTCCCAGGACATCAGGCCCATCCAGATCGCAGTCCTGAACCTGATGCCTACCAAGATCGAGACCGAGATCCAGTTCATGAGGCTCCTCAGCAACACCCCTCTGCAGGTCGACGTGACCCTGGCGGTCCCATCCACTCACGAGCCCAAGAACACGTCCAAGGATTACCTTTCGAAGTTCTACAAGAGGTTCTCCGAGATCGAGGACTCCAACTTCGACGGGATGATCATCACCGGCGCCCCTCTGGAGAATAAGGACTACGAGCAGATCGACTACTGGGACGAGATGCGCCGCATAATGGATTGGACCAAAAGCCACGTCACCACCACGGTCTACGTATGCTGGGCGGCGCTTGCTGGCCTCAAATACCTTTACGGGGTCGAGAAGATCATGCTCCCCTCCAAGAAGAGCGGGATCTTCGACGATCACTTTGCCGCGCACTCTGGCATAGCAGCCACGAAGAAATGCAATCCGGCGCTTGGGAAACCAAGTCTCCTCCGGATGGAGCAGACGCTGAAGAGCCAGTCCTCCGTCTTTTTCAATGACAATCAGGTCTGCATCTCCCAGACGCATCACCAGTTCGTCATAGTCCTGATTTTGGTAGCAAAAGCCGTCGGCCTTGCAGATCATACAGGCACTGCAGTAGCTGACGTCGAGCGCATTGCCGTCCTCTCCGCGGGGCGGAAGATGGATCGTCATAGTATCCCTCCGAAAAAAGAAATATCGCTGCAGGGAGCAGAGCCCTGCAACGGTTTTTTTGTTCGTATTATTGTTCAT
>JAFZXW010000244.1 GCA_017616575.1 Candidatus Methanomethylophilaceae archaeon | reverse complement strand
CGCCGTGGCATCCGGCCTATGGACCGCCTCCACGCTGTTCACACCCCATGTGGTCATCGGCATCACCATGCATCCGGAGATCCCGATAATGGATCCCAGAAGGACAGGAATGATTATGTTCGAATCGACTCCGACCACCGCCATCCCGGCGCATGCGGCGAGACAGAAAGCCATATTGACTATCATCGGCTTGCGTATCCCGTGGGCGTCATAGATCCTCCCTGCGATAGGCGACATTATGGCGCAGAACAGGGCGCTCGGAAGAATGAAGAGCCCGGACATCGCCGGGTCGTATCCGTAGCACTTCTGATAGCAAACAGGCATCATGATGGAGTAACCCATGACCACCACGTAATACAGCATCCCGCACAGCACCGACAAGGCGAACTGGCGGTTTCCGAACAGCCTCAGCTCCAGGAAAGGCTTCTCGATGCGTAGCTGCCTGCGGATGAACATCGCAGCGCCTACGACCCCTATGGCCAGCGGGACGATGGTCATGATTCCGAGAGGGTCCGAAGTGGTCAGCCCGCTGATCCCGAGCGTGAGGCCTCCGAACATCATGGCGCAGGTCACGAACGAGGCGACGTCGAAAGGCACCTTGCTGACATCCACTATGTCCACCATGCTGGCCAGAGTTATCACCAAGGAAATGACTGCGATTATCAGGGGCAGATAGAACGCGCCTCTCCATCCGAACAGGTTGATCATTACGCCGGCGATGGTGGGCGCCACGATGGGGGCTGCAGACATGGAAAGCCCGTACCAACCCAGCACGGTCCCGTGCCTCTCCTTGACGTAGATGGTCATCAGGACCACCTGCGCCATGGACATCAGGATGCCGTTGGCGGCCGCCTGGAATATCCTTCCGACCATCAGCGTCATGAAATCCTGCGCCAGAAGATCGATGACCATCCCGACGATGAAAGTGAGCACGGTCGCCGTGTAGAGAGCCTTCGTGGGGAACCGCTTGACGAAGAAGGCGGAGGCGGGCATCATCACCCCCATGACCAGCATGTACCCGCTGGTGAGCCACTGGGTCAGGGAGTCGCTGATGTCCAGCGCGGCCGATATGCTGGGTATGGCCGTGGCGAGGGCGGTGCTCATCATCGACGTCGCGGTGCAGATGACGACGATGTTCAGGAAGATGATCTTCCGTTTCCTGTCGGTGACTTCGAACAGGGACATGGTGCCCCGCTTTCATCCGATACTTATCCTTTTTCGTTTTTTAGCAACGGGATTCCCGTTGAATCGCCGGCTTATCCTGCGCACCCTGACCCTCACATCCTCGGTTATCGTGGCCATCTTCGCTATCTCGGGGTCGGCGATCCCTCTGACGATATCGGAACGGAGACGGGAATAGTTGACCATGCTGATGCTGTCGTATTGTCTGGTCTCCTTCAGCCTGGATATTACCGCGGACTTGTCCTTGGGAAGCTCCGCCCTTTTGTAGCGGCGGATGTCCGCCACATATCCGTCCCCGAACACGGAGTCGCAACGGGTCGAATCGGAATACGCGACTATCTTCTCCTTCACGCTCTCCCTGCGGCTCTTGAGCATCTCGACACGGCTGCTCAATGCGACGATCTTCTCGTCCAGGTCCGCGTACTGCGCCACGAGCTCGTCGACCTCGCGACGGTCCGGAACGGAGCTGGACACGGACGACATGTAAGACGGGCACAACGCCCTGTGGGGGCACGTCCCGCAGAGGTCGGAAGGCTTGGGAAAGAACTCCTTGTCGGACTCGATGTCCCCGATCTCCTTCGACAGGGACTCGGCGGCCTCGTCCATGGACGGCTTCCTGACACGGCACTCCCTCTCCTCCCCGGTATGCAGATACCTCCACTGGAGGACCACACGGTCGATCCCCGGAAGGCTGTATACCGCCCACAGAGCCGAGACCAAGGCCTCATGCTCGTCCATGGGCCCCGGCTTGAACGTCTCGGAAGGGTCGGTGACATACCTGCAAACGACGGCGGAATCACCCCTCCTGTACACCTCGTCCACCCTGATCCTCACCGACCTGCCGTATGGAAGGTTCTGTACGCCACGGACGTCGAAAGAGATAAGCTCCGAGCCGTCAGAGCCGCGCACGAACTCGATGAACTGCGACACGCACCTCATGCCGCGCCTGAAGAAGTCTGAAGGGTCCTGGCCCTCGCCGACGAATGCATCCTGGACGCAGTCGTCCCACTCGTCCCTGAACATGGCCTCGGCCTCTTCCTTGCCTACCTGATGCCCGAGAACGCGCCTGCCGTCGGCGCGGGCTATCGTACGGCGAAGCGACAAGTCCAGACATTCGTGCAGAGACAGCCTCCAGTCGTCGGACACCACGGACAGCCTGTAAGAGCGGGGGCACCTGCGATACTTCCGGACGTCGTCGAACGACATGACGGGCATAGCCGGGAATCGACGGCATAGATTAAATCGATGGCCATGTTTCCATCGAGCAGACCTAAGCGGGACAAGCAGATGAGACGCTTATTGATCGTGCTATCATTGATAACGGGGTTGTTGGCGGCCCTATTCGTCATCGCACCTTTGGCCTCGCCGCCCGGGGCCTACTCCGGCCTGGACGGGACCCCTGGGTTCATAGACCACGGATGGGGGTTCGCCGACATCGCCTATCTCATCGGGGACGTGCTTTGCCACCAGATGGAGGACAGGTGCTTCGAAGTCAACGGATCCCAGATGCCGGTATGCG
>JAFZXW010000243.1 GCA_017616575.1 Candidatus Methanomethylophilaceae archaeon | reverse complement strand
GGGGAGATGGACGACACCTTCCTGCAGTCCTCCGCCCTTTCCGAATAATAATCATAACCATCCATGAAGCCCACCTTCACAGAGACGACGACCGTACCCTGAAGACAATCCCAGGAGACGCATTAAACGTTGATAATGGTTTTTCATATTATTCTCGCCGGCTTAGAGCTTATAGTCATCTAGAAAAGCGGAATCCGTACGTATAAACCCGAAGAAACACAGGAATCAAGATAAATAGATAGGCGTGGTTGACGAGGCGATGAGGGGTCGCATTCTGCCCAGGGAAGAGCTCTCGGGGCTTCCGAAGACCGTCCATGGTGGACAGGCGTGGAAGCTCGAGGACGTGGAGGACTACAGCCACAATCTGAATCCCTTCGGGCCCCCGTCGGACCTCGCCGAAATAATAGCCTCCGCAGTGGACGGAGTAGGCCATTATCCGGACGACTCGTGCTCCGAGCTCAAGGAGACGATATCCAAAGCCTTCGACGTGGACGTCGACTGCATAACGGTAGGCGCGGGATCCTCTGATATCATAAGGAACGTCCCAAACACGTTCTTCCGCAAGGGGGACCGCGTGCTTCTGAACAGGCCGTCGTTCGCGGAATACGCCCAGCAGTGCAGGATCGTCGGGGCGTCGATAGAATGGAACGACCTCTTGGCCGAGAACGATTTCAGGATAGACTCCGACGAATTCATCGAGAAGGCGCAAGGAGCCAAGGCCGTATACATCTGCAATCCCAACAACCCCACCGGCAGGATCGAGCCCAGAGAGAAGCTCATCCCGATAGTGAGCGCCTGCGAGGAGACCGGGACGCTGGTGTTCCTGGACGAGACCCTCCTGGAGCTTGTGCCAGGATACGTCGACAACACGATGTCCGGGATGGTCGACAGGTTCTCCAACCTGATCGTCGCGTCCTCGCTGACCAAGTCGTTCGCCATACCCGGGATAAGGATAGGCTTCGGATTCGCCAACCCGGACCTCGTGGCCGAGATGGAGAAGGTCCGCATGACCTGGAACGTAGGGCAGATAGAGCAATGCGTCGCGAACGTGCTTATCCGCGACAGGCTCGACTACGTCGACGACGCCGCCTCGGTCATGGCGGAGGAGTCCGAGGTCATGAACGCCTCACTCAACGAGATAGACTTCCCCGTCGGCCCGGTGTCGGACTCGTTCTTCTACTTCTGTTCCGTGGCCCCGCTGGGCATGGACGGGGGCGAGTTCAAGCGGAGGATGCTCCGCAAGGACATAATGGTACGCGACTGCTCCTCCTTCGGGGAAAGGTTCGCCGACTACGTCAGGTTCAGCGTTAAGGACCGCGAGAGGAACTGCCGCTTCATAGCCGCCGCCGACTCCGTAATAAACGGATGATCCCATGGAACTCTGGATCGACGCCTTCCTCGTGGTAGTCCTGGCGGTGCTTATCGACCGTTTCATCGGCGAGCTGCCGAACTCCGTCCACCCGCTGAGATGGATGGGGAACCTCCTGGGGATGATCGACCGGCATGTGAAGAACCGCGCCTCGTTCTCGGCCACCGTCATCGGGTTCCTGTCGTACCTTCTGGTGTTCTTGCTGTTCACGTTCGCCGGGCTGGCCCTCACCACCCTGGCCCGCCATGCCGTCTCAATACTGGCTTCGCCCGGATGGGGAGAGGTCGCCTGGATAATCATGACCGCCTTTGTGTTCAAGGTCACGTTCGCGGTGTTCTCCTTCAGGAAGCACTGCCGCCCCATCGCGGAGGACCTGGACGCCGGAAGGGTGGAGGACGCGGCGGCCAAAGTACAGATGATTGTCAGCCGGAACACCAAGGGGATGGACGCCGAGCACATAGCTTCGTCATGCTGCGAGACGGTGTCCGAGAACCTCGTCGACAGCGTGATATCGCCGGCCACCTGCTTCGGGCTCCTCGGGATCCCGGGAGCCGTCATGTTCCGTTGCGCCAACCTCATGGATGCCATGTGGGGCTATCTCAACGACAAATACGCCAGGCTGGGACGCTTCCCCGCCAAGTTCGACGACGTCTTGGGCTACGTGACATCGAGGGTATCCCCGTATTTCGTAGCCTTCGCCGGCATGCTTTTGGGAATGGATTGGAGGGCCGCCGTCCCGGCCGCAAAGGCGGAGCACGGGAAGACCCCCAGCCCCAACAGCGGCTGGCCGATGACCGCGGTGGCGGCGACGCTGGGGATAAGCATGGAGAAGAGAGGGGTGTACGTCATGGGGACGGGGCCCATGCCCACGACCGACGACATCCGCCGTTGCTGCAGGCTCGTGGAGACGACGTCCGTGATTTTCATCCTGACGGTCTCGTTCTTATTATATGCGACCATGGGGATACATATCCAGCTATATATCGAGAGGTACGTGGACGTCCTTTGGGGGGTGCTTTTCTGAATTACGTGGAATCGTTTCGCATTTACGAACACGACGGCCTGCATGTGGGCGTCGTCAGGTTCAAAGAGACCATGGAGGTCCTGAGCTCGGCCGTCGTCAACGGGGGGTCCGCCGAGACCGACGCTCTTTTCATAATGCAGGTTCCGCACGACTATTCCCATTCTGACCCTGTCTCCCACGCCCGCTCGGTCCGGGATGCCTTGGAACTCCCTGCCAACTCGGTGGGGATGATGACCGCCGCGGAGGTCAAATACGTCTTCAACGCACAGGAGAGGGAGCACGACGGCTCCGCTGCGATCGCAGTGGCCACCGCCGGACTGAGCAACCATGTCGTCGCCGGCGACGTCCTCGTCGACTGGGAATCCCGCCACCGCCTATCTCTCACCCGGGCAGCGAGGATGATGGCCGGGACTATCAACATAGCCGTGATCGCCGACGTTCCGCTGACGGATGCGGCCAAGGTCAACCTGTTCATGCCGCTGGTGGAGGGGAAATCCGCCGCCCTTGCGGACAGGGGGTTCAGGGAGACCGGGACCACGTCCGACTCGATGGCCGTCATCTGCCCCAGACATGGAAAAAGAGCCGAATACGCCGGCACTGGGTCCAGCCTGGGCATCGCCGCCGCCAGGGCGGTCAGGGCCGCGGTCGGGTATGCGCTCAACATCAGGCTGGAGAGGCCGGTG
>JAFZXW010000242.1 GCA_017616575.1 Candidatus Methanomethylophilaceae archaeon | reverse complement strand
GCCGGGTTGTGAGAAAGGTCCGAGCAAGCCCTGGAAGGCAGATTACGCCCCTTCAGACGGATACAAGCAGCGTCAGCCATGCAAACACTTATCAGAAATCGATGCAAATAGCATGGTTGCAGGTCGCTTTTGATGTAATAAAGATGGAGCCACTTGAGGAATTCGAATCCCCGACCTGCTGATTACAAGTCAGCCGCACTACCGGGCTATGCAAAAGTGGCGTCGGGCCTCGTATCCCGATTTCCGATTTAACGGTTTTCCTATTAAAACCGCCATATTAGGCCATATATCCTTTTATCCGATACGTTTAAGATAGTTAACCACATCGCCAGCCTATCCATTCCATCTTGATAAAGGTGTAATTATGGCAGACGAAGCAAAGAAGCTCATCCGTTTCAATTTCAAGGCTTACATCGCCGACGAGGACAGACTCTACGACACCAACATCGCCGAGGCCGCCAAAGAGGCCGGCATCTACAACGAGAAGGTCCCCTACGAGCCCGTCGCCCACATAGTCGGGACCAAGAGGCTCTTCCCCGACCTGGAGGACGCGATCGCCTCCGCCGAGGTCGGCAAGGAGTACGAGGTGTCCATCCCCTGCGAGAAGGCCGCCGGGCCCAGGAACCCCAAGAACGTCGAGTACCGCCCCATCAAGGAGTTCATCGACGCCGAGAGGAACCAGTACCCCCAGCCCGGGATGACCGTCACCGTCGGCAACAAGAGCGGGATCATCGCCGCCGTCGGGTCCGGGCGCGTCAAGGTCGACTACAACAACCCCCTGGCCGGCCACGACCTCCTGTACAAGTTCACCGTCGTCGAGGACGTCACCGACCCCGTCGAGAAGGCCAAGGCCGTCGTCGAGGCCGACTTCTCCATGGTCGAGGGCTTCGACTTCGCCGTCTCCGAGGACAAGATCGTCGTCACCGAGCCCGACCTCTGCAAGTACGACTCCAACTGGGCCATCGCCAAGTACAAGCTGGTCGCCGACCTCAGGCAGGTCTTCGGCGTGGACAGGATCGAGTTCCTCCAGGTCTGGGACGTCCCCAAGAAAGAGTGATCGAAACCGCACGGGGTCCCTTCCCGGGATCCCGCGCATCTCAAACGTATTCGAACTCCACGTTCTGAACCGGGCCTATGCGGAGGCTCTCCAGCGTCTCCGACTCGAAGGCCCCCTTGTCTTCCAGAGGCCCTCTCATCACGATGATTATCTTTCTGAGGCGGACGTCGTCGACGCTCTTGGGCTCGTAGCCTCCGAGCTCCGTGAACGCCTGCAGCTCGTTGCTGAGCCTCTCCGCGAGCTTCAGGACCGTGGGGCTCATTCCGTTCCCGCGGGCCTCCGAGCGTATCTCCAGGACGTCGGATTCCATGATCCTGTCCGAGATCTCCGGGAACCCGTCCTTGAGGACGCACCTTCCGGGCGTCTCGGTGAGGCAGCGGACGCATCCGACGCATCTTCTGAACCTCTTTCCCGCGACGGACACGCGCATGCCGTCGTCCTCGGCGGGCTCGTCGGTCAGCACGAAACGCCTCTCCAGGTCTTCCATGGCGGGCGGTATGCCGGTATCGTTTATAATTCTCGAGATTGCCCGCGTCGCTTGAAGAACGCGATGATGGAGTTCACCTCCTCCCCGCGCCTGTTGTCCAGCCTTCTTCCGCGTGCGTTCCTCGAATACCAGTCCTTCTCCGACAGGTGCTGCTTGGGCAGCGGGACCAGGACCGTCTGTCTGTATTGCGCCATGAGTTCTCTCCTGCTCCTGTGAGCGGGTTCTACATGGCGGAACGCATATAATAACACTTACTTGTTATAAGTGTTATAACAGTTATCAATGTTATCAAATCGTGTAGAACGTCTCCAGGATCATCCTGCCCTGGTCCGTGACCACCAGCTTCCCGGTCTTCTCGTGCTTGCGGACCCATCCGTTCCTCATCCATTTGGACGTGAAGTCCCTCTGGTAGTACACGGCCTCGGTCTGGCGCTGGGAGGTCTTCTTGTCGTCCAGGTTCTCGGTGTCCCTGTACCAGAGCCCCGCCTCCTTCAGCGCGGCCACCATGTTCGGGCTGCTGATGGACTCCTTCCTGGAGCACCTCCCGTCCAGCACCCTGAGCCCGCGGACCAGGTGCTCCTCCGGGATGTCTATGCTGTATCCCGGGAGGGTCTTCGGCTCTCCCGCGACCTTGGTGAGCCCCACCGGCTTCCCGTCCATGTAGTACAGGTCCTTTATGCGGTCCCCGCCGACGGTGAACTCCCTGGTGTTGACCGTGAAAGGTATCGTGCCCGGGACCATCATGGACGCGATAGTGGACGCGGCGGTGTACTCTGACGTGCCGGCGGATACGTTGACGTAGACCTCGCGGCCCTCGTCCTTCGCCTGGAGGATCTCCAGGACGGTCCTGAGCATCGCCCCGAAGTCGTAGACGACCTCGTTGTGCTCGATAACCTCCACATCCCTCGGAAGCCCGTCGATGAGCTCCACCACCCTGTCATAGAAGGCGTTGTAGACGTTCTCCGCGTCGTACGGGTCTTTGGAATAGCGGATGAGGTGGACCTCGTTCGCCTCGTAGAAGTCGATGGGGTCGACGATCTTGGATGTCTCGAAGGTGACGCACGCGACCATCACCCTCCTCTTGCGCCCGCTAGTCATGCCTGACGTATAACTTTAGAAGGTTAATAATGATATTAGCGTCGGTAACGTCATCGGACGGCCTTGCCAGCTGGCTCGGCGCTTTCCGAGGACGTCAAACAAAGATTAAATACGATAGGGTAATCGGAGGATTCGACGGACAGGTGGCCTAGTCTGGATATGGCGGCAGCCTCCTAAGCTGCAAGCCGGGGGTTCGAATCCCCTCCTGCCCGCCATTCTCTTTATTCAACGGTGCTTCAGATGGATTCCGTCGATTGCGAGGTCCTGGTCGTAGGCTCCGGCCCCGCCGGGGCGTCCGCAGCCTGCTGGTTAAGCCGTCTGGGCGTGGAGGACGCCGTCGTCCTGGAAAGGCTATCCGAAGGGCAGCACCGCAGGTACCATTCCGTGTGCGGGGAGGCCGTGAGCGCCAGGATGCTCAGGACGGCCGGGATCGGAACCGATTATTCCGTCCGCGAGGTCGGCGCCATCGAAATAAGCGTGAACGGGTCCGAGCCTTCCGAGGTCCGCGTGAAAGGGCACGTCATCGACCGCAACGCCATGATCGAGGGCCTGCTGTCGTCTTCTTCGGCCGTACGCATGCACGGGAGGGCCGTCTCCGTATCTGAAACGGAGGACGGGTTCTCGGTGGAGACCGCCGCCGGAAGGATAAGGTGCAAGGCTCTGATAGGCGCGGACGGGGCGCATTCCGTGGTCAGGAGGGACGTGTTCGGGTCCCGCCCGGAGTTCATGGTGAAGGCGGTGAACACCCTCGTGCCCGGGGAGTGCGACGATATTTTGCGGTTC
>JAFZXW010000241.1 GCA_017616575.1 Candidatus Methanomethylophilaceae archaeon | reverse complement strand
CACTTCGGTGCAGGCCAGGGAGGCGGGGGCCATCACCCAGCACATCGGCGCCACCGAGGTCCCGATAGACCATATCTACAAAGTATGCGCCCAGCTCATCGGGAAGAAGAAATTCGACGTCCCTGGGCTCCTGTTCATCGACACTCCGGGGCACCATTCCTTCGTGACCCTTCGCGCCAGGGGCGGATCCCTGGCGGACCTGGCGGTGCTGGTCATCGACATCAAGGAAGGCCTGATGCCCCAGACCATCGAGTCCATCCGCATCCTGAGGCAGCACAAGACCCCGTTCGTCATCGCCTTGAACAAGGTCGACACCATCCAAGGGTGGAACTGCGAGGACGGGCGCCCGTTCATACTGTCCGAGAAGGCGCAGCAGGAGCACACCCTCGCGGCCTTCAACGACAGGCTGTACAACATCATAGCGCAGCTGTCCAACGAGGGCGTCCCCGCCGACAGGTACGACAGGATAGACGATTTCACTAAAGCGGTCGCATTGGTCCCCATAAGCGCAAAGGAGGGCGAGGGGATCCCCGACCTGCTCCTGGTCCTGATAGGCCTGGCCCAGCGCTTCCTCGAGACCCAGCTGGAGAAGGGGGAGGGGCCCGGGAAAGGCACCATTCTGGAGATCAAGGAGGAGCGCGGGCTCGGGAAGACCCTGGACATGATCCTCTACTCCGGGACGCTGAAGAAAGGAGACACCGTAGCGATAGGGATCAGGGGCGACCCCCTCGTCACCAAGATCAGGGCGATTCTCAAGCCGAAGCCCCTGGACGAGATACGCGACCCCAGGGACAGGTTCGATTCGGTGAAGGAGCTCCATGCCGCCGCAGGGGTCAAGATCTCCTGCCAGAGCTGCGACGGGGTCATCGCCGGAGCGCCCATAGTCGTGGTGAAGAACGCCAACGACCCCGCGGTGGAAGCCATCCGTGAGGAGCTCAGCATCAAGATCAAGACCCAGGAGAAGGGCATAACGATCAAGGCGGACGCCATCGGGTCCCTGGAGGCGCTGGCGTACGAGGCCAACGAGAAGGACATCCCCATCAGGAAGTACGGAGTCGGCGAGATCACCCGCAGGGACGTCGTCGAGACGGCCTACGGCGACAAGAAGAACAGCGTCATCCTGGGGTTCAACGTCTCTCTGTCCAAGGACGCTGAGGCAGAGCTGGCTAACCACGAGGACATGAAGGTGTTCACCAACCAGATCATCTATCAGCTCATCGACGACTACACCGAGTGGATGGACGACAGCAAGAAGAGGAACGAGACCGACAAGAGATCCGAGTTCTCCTTCCCGGCGAAGTTCAAGATCCTCCCCAACTGCGTGTTCCGCGCCAACAAGCCCGCCATCGTGGGCGTGAGGGTGCTGGCCGGGAGGATCAGGCCAGGCGAGAACCTCATCACCGCGGCCGGAGGCGACGCCGGGAGGATCAAGAGCATCCACACCGGGGAGGACGCCCTGAAGGAGGCCAACCAGGGCGAGGAGGTCGCCGTGGCCATCGAGGGCGTCACCGTCGGGAGGCAGATATCGGAGGAGGACGTGATCTACGTCGACCTGATCGAATCCGCCTACAAGCAGTTCCCCGGGATCGACCTCAACGACGACGAGAAGGCCGCCCTTGAAGAGACGGTGGCCATCAAGAGGCGCACGGACACCTTCTGGGGTATGTGAGCCCTCGCCTTCTCTCGGCGGGGTATATGGCGTAATAGTCGACGCCCTTGATCCTGCTGTAGAACCTGGCCAGGAGTTTCCCGAACCCCCACATCTGGTGGAACGTCTTCACCACGACCTTTTCGTCCAGATGGCTGTCGCCTACCTCGCGCTCCTCGAACAGGTAGTCCACCTTGCTTATCTTGAGCTTGCGGTCGCTGTGCTTCAGGAGGTCGGCCAGCACCTTCCATCCCGTGAGCTCCATGTCGTCCCAGTTGTCCTCTATGATAGGCTTGAAGACGTCGGTGCGGCCGCCGAAAAGGCCGCTCATCAGGTCCGTGGTGGTCTGCTTCCCGTGGAGCCTGAGCTCCAGGGCGTACCAGAAGTTGAAGACCCACGACCCCAGTCCGCGGCGGAACCCCATGATCATGCGGTTCGTCCTGGTCCCGACCACCAGGTCGTCCCCGGCCTCCAGCTTCTCGTAGATGGGCCCGAGGGTCGAAAGGGGGTGCTGGAAGTCGCAGTCCATGTTGATGAAGTAGTCAGTGCCGCAGATGCATATCCCCTGCATGACGGACGCCGCCAGGCCCCTTTCGTCGGGGTCCCTTACGAATATCCTCACCTTCGGGTCGCCGAGGGCCTCTATGAGCTCCCTGCTGTCGTCCTTGGAGTTGTCGTCCATGAAAAGGACGTTGAAATCCGGGTAGGCTTCGCGTATGGCCTTAGCCATCCTGACGATGTTCTTCTCTTCGTCGTAGGTGGGGATGACTATAGTGCATGTGCCTGCCATGATGGGTCTCCTACCGCTATTAAAACGACGTCCTATAAATCAAGTGGCTTGACGAGGGCTTGATTATGAAATAAGTCTAAAAACGTGTTACTGCTTCTGCTCGAAATTTCACGTACATGTACGTATTATTCCGATTAGAGGTCGAGGACGTTTCTTGGAAGGAGCGAGCCGCGCTTATCACTCATGGCAGGCGCCGTCCCGCACGTTCTTCGCGCGAATACATAATGATACGGGGAATCTTTATTAACGACATGCCGTTACGCAACCCGAGGTGTTCAAATGGTTGAATACAAAGTAGTCGTGAACGATGTCAAGACTGGAAAGTCTTACAACGTCACCGTCACTGGAAACCACGCGGCATCCCTGACTCGCATGAGCCTCGGAGATGTCATAGACGGTGTTTTCCTGGGGCTCCCCGGGTACAAGCTCAAGATCACCGGCGGTTCCGACAAGAACGGGACCCCCATGAGGAAGGACCTT
>JAFZXW010000240.1 GCA_017616575.1 Candidatus Methanomethylophilaceae archaeon | reverse complement strand
GCGTCCCTGTCGACAACGTGGACCTCCGCCCCCGCGCCCAGGAAGATGTGGGTCTCCACCATGGAGGCTATGAACGAGAAGTCCGACAGCGCCCCCAGCCTCATGCCCGTGATGTCTACGCGGGCGTTGCGGTAGCAGTCCATCAGGTACGGGAACACGGAGCGCTCGTGGACGACCCCCTTGGGCTCCCCCGTGGACCCGGAGGTGAACGCGACGTACCCCGGCGCGGAGTCGTCCACGTCCTCTATCTCGGCCCTGTCCGGGCACCCGGCGGACTCCTCCACGAAACCCGCGCCGACGACCGCCCTGGCCCCCGTCCTCTCGACCACGGTCCTCTTCCTGGCCTCGGGGTAGGCGGGGCTCAGGCTAACGGGAACGGCCCCGACCGCGAGGGCCGCGTATCTGGATGCCAGGTGCTCCATGTCCCTTCCGAGGTCTATTACCACCACGTCCCCGGCGGCCACCCCTTTTCTGCGCATGAGGTTCGACAACCTGCCTATGCACGCCCAGAATTCCGAGAACGAGGTCGTCCTGGACCCTCCGCGGTCGCATACCGCCGGCGTATCCGGGTTCTTCCGGGCATAGGACAGCATATCAGCCAGCATCCGAGCGCACTCGTCCATGGACGGGCGAACCACGATGGTATTAAAAGACGTTATCGAGGCTACGCAAGCGACGTTTATAATCGGAGTCGGCATACGGAAAGCCATGAAGGTCTATCAAGCTTACAGGATGGCCGTCCTGGCAGGCATGTCCAGGGACCCTCGTCCCATGGAAGAGGTTCGTAAGGTCATTCAGGATGCCAGAGAGGCTTACGAGAAGACCTGCGAGGACAGGAAGGAGCTCTTCGACAAGGAGCGCCTCTGGAATCCCTACGCCGATACGCGCTTCTCCGTCATGGCCGAGGAGGCCATGGACATGGAGGCCGAGGCCATAATGTGGGGGGTCGACATCGGTCCCGCCGAGGTCCTTCTTGCGGACAGGCTGAGGGAGAAGGGCAAGACCGTCTCCGCGATCGCCGCCCACCACCCTATCGGCTCCGCCCGCACATGCTTCCCGGAAGTCATGAGCGTGCAGTCGGACATGTATCATGACGCGGGAGTCCCCATCAACGTCTCCGAAGGCCTCATGGCGCCCCGCATGGAGGAGGTCCTCCGCGCGGTCATGGGCTCGAATTACAACCAGGGCGCCGACGCCGCCCGCATGCTTGGGATTCCGTTGTTCAACGTCCATTCCCCGGCCGACAACATGGTGCAGAAGTACCTGACGAGGCTCTTGGAGTCCTCCTCGCCCTACAGGCTGGGCGACATAATCGACGTCCTGTACAAGGAGCCCGAGTTCAGGGAGGCCGCCAGGTGCAACTCCCCGCCCAAGATAGTCGTCGGGTCCAAGGACAACAGGTGCGGCAAGGTCCTGTGCAAGATGACCGGCGGCACCTCCGGACCGAAGCAGATATACGAGAAGCTCGCCGACGCCGGCGTTGGGACCGTCGTGGGCATGCACTTCCCCGAAGAGCATATAGAGGAGGCCAGGAAGAACAACGTGAACCTCGTGATCTCCGGGCACATGTCCTCGGACTCCGTGGGAATCAATCTCATATGCGACATATGGGAGATGAACGGCATCGAAGTGATCCCCTGCTCCGGGTTCATCCGCCACAGCAGGAATCGAGATGTTCGAGAAAGGCTCCACCATCATCCGCGACGCCAAGGTCTTCGACTACGACTACGTGCCGGACAGGCTTATCGGGAGGGACGGGCAGCTCGCGTCCATGGAGGTCCTTTTCCGCCCGCTGGCCAACCACGGCAGGTCCTGCACCGCCATGCTGATCGGCCCTGTCGGGACCGGCAAGACCGCCGCTGCGAAATGCTTCTGCAGGGACCTGTCGGCGTATTGCGCCACGAAGGGGTCTCCCATCGACGTCATATTCGTGAACTGCAGGAGCCGGAACTCCGAGGCGGCGGTGCTCCTGCATCTGGTCCAGCATTTCGACAAGGGGTTCCCGGAGAGGGGGTTCTCCCCGGACCAGATGTGGAGGGCCCTCAGGACCCACATGGCCAACGAGGGGAAGGACGTGGTGATGGTCCTGGACGAGGTCGACGTCCTTCTGAAGAAGGGAACCATGGACCTGGTGTACCAGATATCCCGCTTCACCGACGGCGGGCAGGGCCAGGGGCGCTCAGTCTCCCTCATCATGATATCGCAGGAGCCTTTGAACGAGATGCTGGACGAGGCCTCGTTCTCGTCGTTCCGCAGGGCCAACACCGTGGTGTTCGGCAAATACGGGTATGACGAGCTCAGGGAGATAGTCCTGCAGAGGGCCAAGGCCGGGCTGCTACCTGGCAAGATCGGGGACGAGCCTATCGACATGATAGCCGAGAGCGCCGCGGAGTACGGGGACGCCAGGATGGCCATAGAGCTGTTGGACAGGGCGGCCAACATGGCGGAGGGGGAGATGGCCAGCGAGGTCGACGCGGAGCATGTCCGCGGGGCGAAGGCCATGATCTATAGCACGGTGTCCGAGTCCAAGCTCATGACCTTGGACCGCAACAGGATGCTCGCGCTGCTCGCCGTCTCCAGGTCCATCAAGAAGAACAAGTACGTCAACATGGCGGCCGCCGAGAAGACCTACGCCGTCGTCTGCGAGGAGTACGACACGGCCCCGAGGAAGCACACCCAGTTCTGGACCTATGTCCAGGACATCGAGAAGCTCGGGGTGATACAGACCATCGTCCTCAACGACTCCAGCGGGAGGACCACCCTCATCTCGCTCCCGGGCATCCCCTCGAAGGTCCTCTCCGAGAAGATGGAGTCCCTCCTGGAGAGCTCTTCCAGCAAGGAGGAGCGATGAGGTGCGACCTCTGCCGCAGCGAGGCGGTCACGTTCGTCCGCTACAACGGCACCCACCTCTGCCCCGAGCACTTCATGCGCTACGTGGACAAGCGGGTGAAGAGGGAGATCCGCAAGCAGATACACGTCTACAGCGGCGACAGGATAGCGGTCGCCGTCTCCGGCGGGAAGGACAGCATGGTCGCGCTCAGGATGATAGCGTCCGTGTTCGGCCCCAGGAACGGCGTTGAGGTCCATGCGATAACCATAGACGAGGGCATCGAGGGGTACCGTCCTCCCAGCGTCGACATCGTCCGCAGGTACTGCGAGGAGAGCGGGGTGGAATTCCATCTCAGGTCTTTCTCGGAGCTGGGCGTCTCCATGGACGAGATCGCCCCGGTGTCCGGGAGCAGCAGCCCCTGCACCTACTGCGGGGTGTTCCGCAGGAGGCTCATGAACGACGAGGCCAGGAAGATCGGGGCCAGGTACCTGGCGACCGGCCACAACCTCGACGACATGGCCCAGTCGGTGATGATGAACTTCGTCAGGGGGGACGTGGAGAGGCTGGCTCGCCTCGGCCCTCACGAGAAGGTCCAGCCCGGGCTCATACCTAGGTTCCTCCCGCTGAGGACCATACCGGAGAAGGAGACCCTGCTGTACGCCATCGTGTCCGGCATGGAGTACTGGGACGGGGAGTGCCCCTACTGGAAGGAGGCCCTCCGCAACCAGTACCGCGACATCGTGGACGACCTCGAGGACCGCTCCCCGGGATCGAAGTTCAGCATCCTGTCTTCGTACGACACCCTCCGTCCGATGCTGTACAGGGAGCTTCCGCCCTCGAATCTGAAG
>JAFZXW010000015.1 GCA_017616575.1 Candidatus Methanomethylophilaceae archaeon | reverse complement strand
TGTCCCTGGCGATCATCATGTAGGTGGTGTTGCTGTCGAACCCTCCGAGGGCGAGGAAGCATTCGTACATCTTGTAGCGGTACGTGCCCCTGTCGACCTCCAGGTCGGTTGGGAAGGATCCGAACGCGGCTATGTCGTGCGTCACCCACCTCGAGCTTATCCCCGACGTCAGGCCCAGCATGCCGCTCCTCCACTTCTCCGCGAGAGGGGAGTCGTCCAGACGCATGACCATCGTCCCGGCGTCCGTGACGAGCTCGAAGTCCCTGGTCTCGGTAACCACCTTCTTCTCCGAAAGGCGGACGGAGACCAGCCCCCCTTTCACGTAGGGCTCCCCGGCCACGGCCGCCTTGAGTGTGGACCCTGCCTTCAGGTCCTTCTCCTTGCCGTTGACTATGACTTTCATGGCGCACGCTCCGGCAGCATGGATTGTACTTTGGAAACTATCTCGTCCAGCTTGTCCTGGCTGCACGTCACCCCCCTCACGATCCCGGTGACGATCTCCACGATCTCCCCGCGGGTCTGTATCTTGTCGTCCGGGGGCATGACCTTCGACGTCTTCACGCCTATGGCGGCGAAGTCCTCGAAATCTATGGGGCATTGCGCCACGACGATGGCAGGGGCGTCGACGTTCCTGAGGATAAGCCTCGCCTTGTAGATTATGTGGGCCCTGACGTTGCCGAGGTGGATCAGCACGACCTTGTACTGCCTCAGCCTCTCGACCTCGATCGGGTCCAGCCCGAAGCACGACCCGGTGGTCATGTCCGGGGCGTCGGCCGGGACCCCCGACCCCGCGTTCACGACGAGGACGCTGGTGTCTATGCCCTCCTCGCGGAGAGCGTACGTTATCTCGCACACAGGCTTCGTGATGTGCCTGCGCCCGGGGCCCATGGCCACCGCGACCACGTCCCTCCCGGACTCGGAGATGGTGGCCCTCTGGGCCAGGCCTCCGCCGACCCCAAGACCCATGGACTCCCTGCACTCCACGAAGCTCAGATGCCTTCCCATCTTCTGCTTCAATTCGATTCACCTTCAGGAACTGGCTCCATGTTGAACTCTTCGAGGATGTCCTCGGGCTTTCCGACAGAGACTACCGTCCCGTTCTTCATGAACGCGGCGCGGTCGCAGCAGTTGAGGACGAAGTCCATGTCGTGGCTGACCACAATGAACGTCTCGCCCAGCGTCTCCCTCGCCCTGATGACGGACTTGGCGACGATCGTCTTGGTTATCGGGTCCATGGTCCCTGTTGGCTCGTCCAGTATGATGATGCGGGGCTCCTTGATCAGGACCTGCGCGAAAGCGATCCTCTGGCACTCGCCCACGGACAGGGAGTCGGGGTAGGAGTACAGTATGGCCTCTATGTTGTCCTTGGGGAACCCGACGCTCAGAAGCACCTGTATCGCCTTGACCTTGGCGAGCTCCGCTGGCATCTTCATTCCTATGCAGGTGGTCAGGTTCTGGAGGACGGTGTCGAACGGGTACAGGGTGTACTCCTGGTGCAGCACGCCGATGTAAGGCGTGGCCCTCCCTTTGCCGGCGAAACCGCTCTCCGACATGTCCACCCAGTCGTCCCCGATCTTTATCTGGACCTTCCCGGACGTCGCAGGCGTCATCCCCGCGATCATGCGCGAGGTCGTGGTCTTCCCCGCCCCGGAATACCCGATGAGCGCGAAGACCTCCCTCTCCCTTATCTCGAGGGAGACGCCGTCCACGGCCTTGACGACGCCCCTTACGACAGAGAAGTAATGCTTCTTGGCGTCCTCCAGCACAATCAACGGCTCGCCGAGCTCGGACTTCTCCTGCTTCTCGAAGTGGTAGTCCTTCATGAACTGGTCGGTGACCTTCTTCGGATCGCCCTGCATGACTACTTCCCCTGCGTCCAGGAGTATGGCCTCGTCCGCCATCCTGACAATCGCCTCCGGCCAGTGGGACGCGAACACCATGCAGATGTTCATCTTACGGACGTAGTCGATGAGCCCCTGGTGCACCGTCTCCGCAGTGGTGGGGTCCAGGGTCCCGGTGGGCTCGTCCGCCAGGAAGAACAGAGGCTCCTTGACGAGCTGCCTGGCCATCACGACGCGCTGCTTCTCCCCTCCCGACAGGTCCCTGGCGATGTGGGTGGTCCTGTGGGTCATGTTGACCATCTCGATCATCTCGATGGCGCGGCGGATGCGCCTGTCGCCCTCGTAATCGGGCGTCACGGCCTCCATCACGTTCTCGATAACGGTCTTGTCGCCGAAGAGGGCGAAGGTCCTCTGGAGCATTATGGCGATATGTGCCTTGACCGCCTGCCGGAGGGGGTCGTCCTCTTTGAGCTTCCAGTAATCCACCGAGACCCTCTCGGTCTCCCCTCCGCATTTGACGCAAGGCACGCCTTCCAAAGGCAGGTCCAGGTCCCCGCATTTCTTACAGCGGTTCACGTGATAGATGACGCGTCCGGAGTCAGGGGCGTACTCGTCGTTGCCCCTCAGCATATGGATGAGCACGCTCTTCCCCGCGGCGCTCTTGCCCACCAGACCGAGGATCTTCCCTGTGGACAGCTTGGCGCTGACGTTTTTAAGGACGCACCGCCCGTTGAAGGATTTAGAAACGTTCTCGATCGTTAAGAGGTCGATAGAGTCTTTAGCCATGAGTGCCCGTACTTTATACGGCAATAAAAAGCCATGCGAATGAAGGCGCCGGCACTACATTGGATGGATAAATCCGAACGAATTAATTCCAATCGCCAAGCATTATATCTCTGGATGCGGATGATATCCACATGATTCTCGGCCCGTCCAAACAGGGAGGTCCGCTCCCGAAGTTCAACGACTACCACCTTTGGAAGGCATTGGACTGCCTGGACGGGAAAAACCCCATCGGAAGGAAGAGGCTGGCCGAGCTCCTCGGGATAGGGGAAGGCAGCACGCGCACCATCATCTCCATGATGCAGGACAACGGGCTGATAACCATAGGCAAGAGCGGCATCCTGCTGACCTCCAAGGGGATGGAGTTCAAGAAGAACTCCCACATGGAGGTCGTCCACGGCATCCACACCGGCAACATGACCATCGGCGAGAAGGACGTCGTGGTCCGCGTGCCGAAGATGGCTCGCAGCATCAAGTTCGGATGCGAGGAGAGGGATGCGGCGATCAGATCCGGGGCCACCGGGGCCACCACCCTAGTCTTCATCGGCGGGAAGCTCTCGTTCCCAGGGTCCGACTATCCCGTCGACGAGGATACGGAGACTGCGATCAGGTCCAAGCTCAACCTCAAGAACGACGACGTGGTGATAATCGGCACCGGTCCGACGGAAGGGTCGGCGGAGATGGGCGCTGTGATTGCCGGCTTAAACATCATCGGCGGCCTGAAGTTCAACCGCGAGCTGGAAGACATCCTGTCCTCCCGCAGCTCCGGGAACGAGCTGATCTCGCTGGCGTTCGCGATACACGACCTGGTCGGAGGGCTTCCCGTATGCGCCAAGAGCAGGGACAACCTCGGGATCAGGATCGAGAACGGGAAGGTGATCGACAACGCCTACACCGGACAGGTCCTGGAAGAGGTGATCAGCGCCGGGACGACGATCAGGAAGATAGCAGTCTCCGGCCCGTACAAGGGGATAAGGGTCATCGTGACGCCCATCGAGCTGGACAGCAGGATAATCGCCGCGATTGGCGTGGTGGACATACGGTCCATGGCCGGGATCGACAACCTAATTAGACTGAGGAGCGACGACAATGAGCGAGGAATGCAGAGTGATGGTAGACTCGGGGGTGTGCAAGATGCGCACCTTGATAACCGCCAAGGAGGACATGGGGATGGTGAACGTCACCATAAAAAGCGACTGCCCCAACGTCCTGAAGCTGTCCTGGGGGCTGAAACCCATATGCGCCTACACCGAGGTGGAGGCCAACGTCTACGACAGCGACGTGTACAGGCTGGCCGACAGCAACATACCCCATGCGGCTTGCCCCGTGCCGGCAGGCATAATCAAAGCCGTGGAGGTCGCAGGGGGACTGGGCCTGAAGCGCGACTGCAGCATACGCTTCGTAGGGCCGGAAGAGGATGTGGATCTCCGACGATGGAGTGTTGCATACATTTTTTTACATCCAACGATATTAAGCGGTTATGACGGCAGACCCAGACGCGCCAGGGGATTCCCAGCTGGAGATAATCCGCGGGCTCAGAGGCGTGATACACGCGTTCTATCTGGACAAGGAGATACTCTCCGAATTGGAGAAGGAGGAGGCCAAGGTCCGCGCGATGGGGAACATCGAGGTCGACAATCAGGGCTTCAAGCAGGCCTTGGAGCGCGACAGCGTGATCTGCATCGTCAAGGACCCGAGGTTCAGGCCGCCGCCCGAGCCGACTGTGATCCTGATGTCCGGCGAAGGGAACGTCATCGGAGAGGAAGTCTTCCCGTTCACCGCGCACAAGTACACCTCGAGGGAGGACGTCGTCTGGCTCTCCGACGGGTTCGTCCTGTTCCCGACGGTGTCCGCCAGCGGAGGGGAGCAGTTCGTGATGCCCCCGGTGTCCTTCCCCGAGCTGAACGAGAGCAACGGGTGCAAGGACGTCATATCCTGCAGCCCGGCGCCGACCAGCGACCTCATGATCAAGAAGCATTACGGGCTGGTCGACAACCCCAAGCTGGCCTCCGTGCTGGTGGCCTTCAACAGAATGCGAGGGGAGAACCCCTCGTTTTTTCAATAAACTTACCTGGAGCGCCGTCACCAGAACTCCAGGGCGTCCTCGAGCCACTGCAGCGAATCCTTCCTGTACTCGTCCAGCTTCCTGCCGACGGCGTCGAAGTCTATCGGCTTGGACAGTATCCCGGAATCGAGGGCGGCGTCGGTGGTGATGAAGAACCTGTCCTCCAGGCCGAACATCCTCAGGAGGGACCTGAAGCGGTCTATCCCGGTCCCCTCCGACATGTTCCCGTAGACGGCGATGAAGGGCTTCTTGAGCACTATGGCCATGGCCACCGCGTGGAAGGAGTCGGTCAGCAGGAAGTCGCACTCGGACAGAGCCTTAACCCAGTTCTCGACGGTCCTGGCGTTCATCATCAGGTACGGGTGGTCTAGGGTCAGGTCTATGTCCGGCCCTCCGATGTTGATAATCTCCTCGTTGAGCTCCGCGGACAGCCTCAGGGGGTTCAGATGCTCCCCCACATGCCTCACGAAGCACAGCAGGAACCTGTCCGGGTATGTGATGGTGGAGTTCTTGATGAGCTCCCTGTAATGAGACGGGTCGCAGAGCATCACGGGATCCAGGACATGCTTGGCCTCGATTCCGAACCGGGCGCATATGTCCACGCCGGAGGACTCGCGGACGGACACGTGCTTGATCCTCTTCAGCAGGCGCACGTGCTCCTCCTTCTCTGGGGTGTCGACGGTGTACTCGGTCTTCCCGAAAGACGAGGAGTAGGCGACGGTGTTGCGCCAGGAGGCGGCGAAGTCCAGCGTGTAGCATCCCACGATGTTGCGGTCGATGAGGTTCGGGTTCCAGACCTGGTCGGACCCGACCATGAGCGTGTAGACCCTGTGGTTGATCTCCTTCTGCTTCTCGACGTTAGGATACCAGGGGGCGATGTTGAACCAGGGGTACTTGGTGTCCAGGCGGGTA
>JAFZXW010000239.1 GCA_017616575.1 Candidatus Methanomethylophilaceae archaeon | reverse complement strand
CAGCTACGCCACGACCTACGTCATCAGCTCCGGCAGCGCCTGGTCCCTCGACAAGGCCGTCAGCGTCAATGTAGCGCCTGGCGCCACCGAGACCGTGACCGTCGAAGGAACCTATGACGACAAGGAGTATGCCGTCGGTTCCAAAGGCATAAGCGTCGTCGTGACAGACATATCCGGATCCGGCTCCAAGGAGATCAAAATCAAGGAGAACTCTGCTCCTAAGGCCGGAAACAAGGGGATCGAGATATACATGGCCAACGACCCCATGGCGAAGGCCCTCGACATGGTCTCCGCTACCGAGTACATGTACGCCGTGACCGTGTCCAACCTCGACAACTACTCCAAGGAGGTCAGGTTCACCGTCCCATCGATAAGCGGATGGTCCGTCTCCATAACCGACGAGGACGGCTACGTCATACGCGACAGCGGCTCCGCGTTCACGCTCTACGGCCTGGAGACCAAGGCGTTCTACGTGAAGCTCATGGTCGACGGAGACGGCGTAGGAGTCGTCGTCCCGTCCACCAGCGTCACCATCGAATGTGAGGGTGTCACCGAGACGCGCAGCCTGTCTCCCGCCGACGTCGAGGTCACTGTGGACTCCATGGAGGCCGACGGGGACGACGTCTTCAACAGCAGGTCCGGAATGCCTGTGGGCGTGTGGTTCCTGCTGGCGGTCGGCATACTCCTGCTGATTGCCGTCTTCTGGCTTGGAAGCAAGAGGGGGGTGTTCTCACGCAAGTAAGCAAGGCAGCCTTGATATTCGCCGTCATAATGGCGGCGGCCCTCGTCCTCATCCCGGTCTCCGGGGTGGACGGGGCCTACCACAGCATAAGCGGGGAGAAGAGCGTCATCGCCGTCGACGAGGATGCCGATTTCACCATAATCTATACCGATTCGGAGCGCTCCATCCAAGTGACCTTCGACGCGAAGATCGTCGACTCCAAAGGCGACACGGTCTCCGGTCTCGTCACCCCTTCCACGGGAGACGTAGACAACGGGGTCCCCACGGTCCTGACCGTCACCGCCCCTTCGGAACCCGGGAAGTACACCCTCGTGGTGACTTACTCTGGGATCGAGGAGTTGCCTGACGGTTCTGCCGTCGACATCGACGAGGCCGTGGACAGGTTCGACATCAAGGCCGTGGAGCCCATCACCCTCACCGTCGACGTGTCCCTGAAGGATCCCACCGTCAACCTCTCCGGTTACGGCGTGTACTTCTGGGTCGACGGCGAGAAGATGGAGGACAGCTTCGACACCTTCAGCGTCAGCAGCACCGGTACCGGATACGTATCCTACGACTGGGTCGCCGACGCCTCGAAGGGGAAGCACGTCTTCTGGGTGGAGTCCGCCAACGGGGGAGTCGTCGAGGTCGACGGCTTGGACGAGAAGCACACCTTCTACGTCGGCGGCGAGGACTACTCCATATACATCGCCCTTGCCGTCCTGTTCGTCATACTGGCGATCATACTGCTGGTGTGGGTCTACAGGAAGCCCGTCAAGAACTTCGGGAAGCCCAAGGCCAGGCGCAAGTGAAATCATTTACGGGGGTCTTCCCCCCGCAACCATTTTACAAGTTTTTCAGAACAATTCGGAGATGCCTGGCTCGGCGTCTCGACAGCGTCGCGTACAGCATGTCGGAGCGGGTCTTGTCCATGATCCCCCTGGCCACGTCCTGCTTCCTTCTGACCGGGGCCATGGCGTCAGGGACGTCGAAGGACATGACCTGCCTGTGGACTTCTTCCATCTTCCGGAACATGCTCTTGGCCGCGCCAATGTCCCCATCCATGAGGCTGGATATGATCATGCGTCTCATCTCCCCCTCGCAGTCGCACAGCCCCAGGATCCAGGCGGACGGGGTCAGCCTCAGACCGGCATGGCCGGGGACCGGGGCGCCGATTATCACCGCATGGAGTATGGCGGCCTCCGCGTATTCGCACATGCAGTCCTGGACCGGTCCGCACATGAGGACGGCCGGGTCGCGGCAGGATTCCAGGAGCGATTCCACGGCCGAACGCATCTCGTCCATCAGGGCGGACGGGTCCTCCCTTGTGTGCATCGCATGTATCGATTTCTTGGACAGGCGCAGGACGGTTCTGGAGACCTTTATCGCATCTTCTTTGTCGTTCTCCAGAGACTACATCGCCTCTGCGGCCTTCTCCACCGATTCGTCCAACCCTTCCACAATTACCACCCGGTCCGGCGTCGGAGGGATTCGTAGAACCCCAGGCGCAGCCTCTCTTCCATGATGTGCTCGCACCTTCTTCCCTCTATCCCTCTCGGGTCGGCTTCCAAGAATCTGAGGAAGTCGTACTGGACGTCCACGAGGGTCAGGGCGTCCGCGCGTCCGACCCCGAAAGAGAATTCCTGTCCTTCCAAGGCGGCTTTCACGTCATCCATGGACGCCTTCCCTTTCCCGACGCGGTCCACCGACGACGAGATGCGGCGGATCATGTTCCAGAGATAGTACCTCGCCTGGAATTCTAGTATCGCCATGCCTCCTTCCTCCAGCAGCTCCACCCTGTCCAGGGTCAGCGTCGTGGGCTTCCCGTCGTAGCGGCAGAATCTGGCGAAGTCGTGCTCCCCCTCGAACAGGCGGCAGCATCCCCTCGCTTTCTGCATGTCCAGGCCGCGTGGGTCGAGGACGTACCTGTAGACGCGTCTGGAGGCGTGACGGACGTTGAAATCCTCCCCGACCTCGCAGTACGAGCGGTAGAAGACCCCGTCCGAGACTGAATTGAGGGCTTTCGTCAAGACGTAAAGGTCGTCCATCTCGGAATAGAAGGAGATCGCGTTCCCGAGGGCGTTGACCCCCTTGTCCGTGCGGCTGGAGAATTCGAGCCCGGGGTTTTCATCGCCTAGGACCTTTCCGATGTCGTCGAGGACCTGGGACGTCACCGTGCGCAGCCCAGGCTGAGCCTGGGACCCGGAGAACCCGGACCCCAGGTAGGCGATTTTCATCGCGACGCGTTTCATGCGGAGCGGAGTTCCCTCATGTGGTCCACCCTCTTCTGGACCAGGGCGCGGGTCCCGATGTCATGGCGGACGAACATCGCGTCGCATTTGACATGTTTAAGCGCCTTCTCGCAGTTGGCCTCGGCCTCCTCCAGCGTGTCGGCGACCCCGACGACGCCCACGGACCTGGACGTCCCGGTGACCAGCTTCCCGTCCTTCATGTCGACGTTGGCGTAGTAGGCCACCGCTCCGCAACCTGATATCGCGGATTCGTCGACGGATATCTCGTGCCCCGAGTCCGACTTGACGCCGTATCCCTTGGGAACTATGTACTTGCAGACCGTGGCCTTCTTTTGGAACTCCACGTCTCCGCTCAGGCTCCCTTCCGCCATCATCCTGCAGATGTCAGCGAAGCCGGTCTTCAGGAGCGTGAGCACGTTCATGGCCTCCGGGTCCCCGAACCTGGCGTTTATCTCGATGATCTTGGGCCCGTCGACCGTGAGCATGAACTGGCCGTACATGGCCCCGCGGTAGGGGCGTCCCTCCTCTGCCATGGCGTCCACGATGTCCTGGAGGATCTCCAGGGCCTTCGCCCTCTCCTCCTGGGTTATGAACGGGAGCAGGTGGTTCGAATCCGTGTAGGAGCCCATCCCTCCGGTGTTCGGCCCGACGTCCCCCTCGTAGGCGCGCTTGTGGTCCTGGACCAGGGGCATCGGGACTATCCTCTTCCCGTCGCAGAAGACCATCTGGGTGAACTCCTCGCCGACCGCCCTCTCTTCCAGGATCACGCCTGCGCCGCCGATGTTGTTGTCGAATATCTCGCGGACGTAGCCCATGGTCTCCTCGAAGCTGTGGAGGTGCTCCCCCTGGACCTTCACGCCTTTGCCTCCGGTGAGGCCCACGGGCTTCACGACGATCTCGTGGCCGATGCCCTTCAGGTACTTCTCCGCGTCAGCGGCGTTGTCGAAATGGGCGAACCCCAGGTTGCCTTTGATGCCGTGCCCTTCGACGAGCTCCCTCATGAAGGTCTTGGAGGTTTCTATCCTGGCCGCTGCCTTCGTGGGGGAGGCGCATTTCACGCCCTCCTTCTCCAGAGCGTCCACGACCCCCGCCTCCAACGGCGCCTCTGGGCCGACGAAGGCGTATCCGACGCCGTTCTCCTTGGCGAACCTGCAGATTTTCTCGGCGTCCTTCTCGTCGCAGAGCAGGCATTTCGCCGTCCTCTTCGCGATCCCGGGGTTCATGTTCTTCATCACGGCGTAGATCTCCGCCCCAGACTTGTGCAGGGCCTCGACCGCCGCGTGCTCCCTTCCTCCTCCGCCTATCGTGAGTATCTTCATGTTATCCCTCAAAGCCCGAGCGCCACGAGTATCTCGTCGACGCCTTCGTCCTTCCTTGCGCTGCACATGTACATCTCCTTCAGCCCCCCGGTGAGCTTCCTGTAATCTTCGATGATGACCTCCGGGTCCACCCCGACGGCGTCGGCGATGTCCATCTTGTTGAGGATGGCTATGTCCGAATGGAGGAAGATGTCGTGATGCTTGCGGACCATGTCGTCCCCCTCGGTGGTGGAGATGACCACCACCCTGTAGTCGGTCCCGAGGGCGAAGTCCGCGGGGCACACGAGGTTCCCGACGTTCTCGATGAATATCACGTCGTACGCGTCCAGGTCTATCTTGGACAGGGACTTCCTGACGAGGTTTGCGTCCAGGTGGCACTCGTGGCCGGTGTTGCAGTTGACCGCGTCCAGCCCGGACTTCTCGAACCTCCCGTAGTCGTCGGCCCCGGTCACGTCCCCTGCGATGGCGCACACGCGGACCCCTTTGGCGCGGAGCTTCTCGGCCAGCTTGATTATCAGGGCGGTCTTCCCGGCGCCGATGGAGCCCATGAAGTCCACCGACTTTATCCCGTGGCTCTTCATCAGCCGGAAGTTCTCGTTGGCTATCTTGCTGTTCTCCTTCAGGACGTCGATTTCCATGCCGGGCTGGACTATGTGCATAGTGCGACGTAGGACGGCGAACGGTTATAATATGTCCTTTTTCGTAGGCGTGGAAGAGGGCGCACAAGCCCCCGTTTCGGAATAGTGATAAACGACAATCTGCATCCCCCGGCGGATTATGAGCTATTCAGACGCACTTTCAGGAACATTGACCTCTATCGGGGCGACCGAGGGGTCCAAGGTCTCCGTGTCCAAGGACGGCAGGATGTTCGTCGGGACCTTGATGCCCCACCACGAGTTCAGCGACCCGGACGTCCTGATCCTCAAGATGAAGAGCGGGTACAACGTCGGCATCAGGATCACGGGCTCCACGGAGGTCTCCGTCCTGGAGGCCCCCGCGGAGAGGGCCAGGAGGGAGGCGGCGGTCGAGATGAAGGAGGGCCTCCCCAAGCTGGTGCTTATAGGGACCGGCGGGACCATCGCCTCTTACGTCGACTACAGGACCGGGGCGGTCCATCCTGCGCTCTCCACGTCGGACATGGTCAACGCCGTGCCCGAGATCAGGGAGGTCGCCAACATCGACGCCAGGGTCCTGTTCTCGATCTTCTCGGAGAACATGGGCGTCGAGCACTGGCAGAGGCTCGCGGAGGCCGTGGCCGAGGAGATAGGGAAAGGCGCAGACGGCGTGATAATCCCCCACGGGACCGACACGATGGGATACACCGCCGCCGCGCTGTCCTTCATGCTCGGGAACGTCTCCAAGCCGGTGGTGCTGGTCGGGGCACAGAGGTCCTCCGACAGGCCGTCCTCGGACGCGTCCAGCAACCTCCTCGCCTGCGCCAGGTTCTGCACCCAGGGGAAACGCGCCGGGGTGTACGTCGTGATGCACGACACCCTCGGGGACGACTCGTTCGCCGTCCATTGCGGCACCAGGGTCAGGAAGATGCACACCTCCCGCCGCGACGCGTTCAAGAGCATCAACGCCCCGCCTGTGGCACACATTGGCGTAGACGGGAAGATGGATTTCCTTTG
>JAFZXW010000238.1 GCA_017616575.1 Candidatus Methanomethylophilaceae archaeon | reverse complement strand
CAGCCCCAGCGCCTTCCCGACCCTGCGGACCTCGTCCTTGTACAGGAGCTTGATGGGCTCGCAGAGCTCGACCCCGAGGTCCTCGGGCAGTCCGCCGACGTTGTGGTGGGCCTTAACGCCCTTGCTCTCGATGATGTCGGGGTAGATGGTGCCCTGGGCGAGGAACTTGACGTCGGAGATCTTGCGGGCCTCCTCCTCAAAGACCCTGATGAACTCAGCCCCGATGATCTTCCTCTTGCGCTCGGGGTCCGAAATCCCTTCCAGTTTGCCAAGGAAGCGGTCGGCGGCGTCGACGTACACGAGGTTGGCGTTCATCTGGTCGCGGAAGACTTTGACAACCTGCTCCGGCTCGCCCTTCCTGAGGAGCCCGTGGTTGACGTGGACGCAGGTCAGCTGCTTCCCGACGGCCTTGATCAGAAGGGCCGCGACGACGGAGGAGTCTACTCCTCCAGACAGGGCTAGGATGACCTTGCCGTCTTTTATCTGGCTTTTCAGCGCCGGCACCTGTTCGTTTATGAACGCCTCGGCGAGGGCGGGCGTGGTTATGCGCTCCATAGACTCGGGACGTTTGTTGCTGTCCATGTTATGCTCCTTGAATTCCATGCCCTTAGGCTGGACCTGGGGGCGGATTGCTGTATGGTTTAATTGTTCTTTCCTCGCATTCTGACGATCTCCGTCCCCTGCGGGAAGAAGGTCGGGTTCAGTTCCAGCGTCGACGGGACCTCCGCCTTCTTCAGCGAATCGCATTCCCCGAACGCCCAGGTGCCCATCGACGTTACGGAGCCGGGTATCCTGACCTTTTCCAGGGACTTGCAGCCGAAGAACGCGTACCGGTCGATGCTGGAGACGCCCTCGGAGATCTCGAGCGTCTTCATGGAAGTGCATCCTTTGAAGGCGTCTCTGCCGATCGAGCGGACCTCAGGGCCTATCCTCACGGCTTCCAGCTTCTCGCAGCACCCGAAGGCGTTCATGCCTATTGCTTCTACGTCGTCCACCACTACGGTTCCTGCTATCCCTCCCGGGGCCCTCACCAAGGTCTTCATGTCCGCGGTGAGCAGGCGGCCGTCCACGGATTTGTAATTCCTGTTTCCGGCATCGACCTCGAACTTTTCGATCCCGGCGCACTCGTTGAACGCGTAGTCGCCGATGGAGGACACGGAGGCGGGGATGTGAATGCTTGAAAGCCCCGTGCATCCGCTGAAGGCCGAGTTCCCGATGGATTCCAAGCTCTCGGGAAGCTTTACGGAGGACACCCCTCTGCATCTCCAGAAGGCGAACGGCCCTATCGCCTTGGCTCCCTCGTGCACCTCGACCGCCCCTTCGATCCCCCCTGGGACGTGCAGGAGGGCGGAAAGGCCCTTGCTGTAGACCAGTCCGCCGACAGACACGAACGAGGGGCTTCCTTCCTCGACCTCTATCGACTTGAGGGCGGAGCATTCCCTGAACGCCCCTTCCCCGATCTCGGAGACGGTCTCCGGTATCATGATGGATGCGAGCCTGGAGCAGCCTTTGAACGCCGTGGCGCCTACGGACCTGATGCCTTTGTGCAGCTTTATCGATTCGACCTCGGTGTCCTTGAAGGCGCTGTCGCTGATCGTGCGCACCTCGTAGCGTAGCCCTCCCATCACGACCGCCTCCGGGATCTCGACCTCGCGCGCCTCCCCTTTATATCTGTAGAGGTCGAAGCATCTCGCCCTGTCCGGGTTTGGTCTGAAGATGAACCCTCCGGGTCCGACCATGGTGTTGTTCCCGGCGTTCTTGACCTCCATCAGCTCGCTGTCGTGCTTCTTCGGACGCTCCAGGCCGAGGGCGTGCCTCATGTCCTCCACCAGCGACGCCACCGCTGGCCTGGCTATGGAAGTCTCCTCGGACAGCCTGGTGACAGCCTCCGAGGACGAGGCCGAGTCTTCCGAGAGAACCGCCGTCCTGAAGCTCTCCTCGTCTGCGGAGACCATGAAGCGGACGGCGTTGACGTCCTTCCTGCTGAATCCCGATTTCTCCATGGCGTCCGCCAGCGAGCCAGGGTCCCTCAGGCCGTCCCCGACCTTCGCGAACATCTCTTTCCTATCCATGGGGCGGACGATGCGCTGCCGATGTTTAGTTTCTTTCCCGGGCCTCGCTCTAGCCTTATGTCGCAGTTCGCCGGGAAGACGCGCTCGCCCAGCCTGGTCCCCATGGGAATGGAGACGGAGACGAGGCGGGAGCATCCCGAGAAGGCGCCGTCCCCTATCTCTTCGACGCTGTCCGGTATGGTCACTGACGTTATCCCGGAGCATCCTTTGAATGCCTTTTCGCCTATCGTTCTGACGCTCCCGGAGAGCGACAGCTTGCGGACCTTGGTGCAGCCTTCGAACGCGGAGTCTTCTATCGCCGTGGTGCCGTAAGGGATCGTGACGGAGGTCAGGCCGGAGCACTTCTCGAACGCGTTCATGCGGATCCTCCTGACCGTGGCGGGGACTTCAAGCTCTCCGGTAACGCTGTTCGGTGCGCGGACGACCTCCGTGACCTCCGAGTCGTAGAGGATGCCTTGCAGGTCGGACCTGAAGGAAGGGTTGCGGGGGTTGACGTAAATCATGGCGATCGCCCCGCACCCGGAGAACACCCTGTCGCCTATCTTCTGGACGCTGGCCGGGATCCTCACCGACGTCACGCCGACGCAATCCGAGAAGGCGCCTCCGGCTATCTCCTTGGTGCCCGGAGGTACGTCCACTGTTCCAGTCGAGGCGTACGGGACGCGGAAAAGGCGTTCGGAGTCCTCGTCGTACAGGTAGCCGTCCTTGTCCGAGGAGTACTCTCCTTTACCTTTCTCGGCTACGAAGGCCTTCAGGGAGGAGCATCCTTCGAAAGCATATTTTCCAATTCTTTTGGGGCTGTCCGGCATGCGGACGGTCTCCAGCCCCGTGCATCCGTGGAACGCGCTCCCGCGTATGCCGAGGGTTCCGCGCGGTATTGTCATCTCTTTGAGGCTGGAGCAATCTTCGAAAGCATAGTCGCCTATCGTCTCCACGGTGTCCGGAAGCTTGACGGAGACGAGCCCGGAGCATTTTGCGAAGGCTTTTTCCGCTATCTCGACGACGGAGTGCCCTCTTTTCGCGACGAATATCTCAGGTGGTATCTCCGCATGCGGCTTGTCGCCCAGGTACCTCAGCACGCGGACGCGGCCCTCGTCGATGCGTTGGTAGACCGTTTTTCCTATCTCCGCGCAGTCGGGGGCCGCCTTGGACGAGGCGTCTATCTTGACGTCTTCGAACCTTTTCGCCGTCGGCCTCCCGAACATGTTCCGCCACCTTATCCGGAGACGTCCGCCAGCTTGCGGTCCTTCGTCTCCTTTCCGAACACGGCCACCGTTATGGCCACTATGGCGAACGCGGCGGTCAGCACGGCGAAGACCATCGTGAACCCGACGTCGGGATCGAACATGCCGTAGAGCGCCGGGACTATGAACGGGGCTATGAACGCGCCTATGCGGCCGAACGCGGACGCCCATCCGGACCCGGAGGCGCGGACGTCCGTTGGGTAGACCTCGGGGGTGTAGGAGTACACGCATCCCCAGGCTCCCAGGGCGAAGAAGTACAGCAGGCAGCCTGCGAGGAGGATGGACCCCTCGTCCCCCGCGTGTCCGAACATCCAGGCCGCCGCCGCCGTGCCTGCGAAGTATACGATCATGGTGGGCTTGCGACCGATCTTCTCGACCAGGTACGCCGCGCTGAAGTACCCGGGCAGCTGCGCCAGGCACATTATCACGGTGAACTCGAACCCGCGCACCATGTCGAATCCCCTGTCCATGAGCAGCGAAGGGGTCCAGAGAACGAACCCGTAGTATCCGAAGTTGATGCCGAACCATATCACCCAGAGGACCGCGGTGGTGCGGACGTTTCCGCGGGACCAGATCTTCCTGAAGGAATCAGTCCATCTGGGCTTCTCCGCGATCTCGTCGGGTCCGGCGTCGTTGGGTTTGACCCCCGCCTCGATCTCCATCTTGGAGACTATGGCGTTGGCCTCCTCATGGCGTCCCGCGATCTCAAGGTACCTGGGGGATTCGGGCACGGCCTGCCTCAGCACGGCCGCGAAAAAGGCCGGCAGGGCCCCGACGAAGAATGCGGCGCGCCATCCGTAGACGGGGATGACGAGGTACGCGACGAGGGAGGCGACGATCCATCCCCACGCCCAGAAGCTCTCCAGCAGGACGACGTTCCTGCCGCGGTAGCGGGCGGGGGACATCTCGGTTACCATGGTGGAGGCCGTAGGAAGCTCGCCTCCGAGCCCGAACCCGGTGAGGAAGCGGCAGACTATGAGCATCCAGTACTCGGTGCAGAGGCCGCACAGGGCGCTTCCCACGGAATAAATGAGCAGGGTCGCCACGATGACCTTGCGCCTGCCCCACCTGTCAGCTATGTTACCGGACAAGGCGGCCCCGATTATCATGCCGAATATCCCGGAGCTGGTCAGCCAGCTCTTCTCGTAGTACGAAAGGTCCCAGTCGGTCCCAATGGAGGCTATGACGCCGCTGACCATGCCTTGGTCCATCGCGTCGAACATCCATCCCAGCCCGATGATGAGGAGGATGACCCAAGCGGTCCTCGTCATCGGCAGGGACTCAAGGCGTTGAGATATGCTAGCCATTTGACCGACAAGTGATTGTCGCTCCCGTTATTATTGTTGCGTACGGGCACGCCAAGAGAACATGATCACGAAACCGACGGGGGAGCGGCCTCCAGGGGGATATCGGCGATTTCATATAGAAAGGCCTGGCCCGGAGGCCGTAAAGGGTTTGGACGGAGGTCA
This sequence comes from Candidatus Methanomethylophilaceae archaeon, assembly GCA_017616575.1. Classification (GTDB taxonomy): domain Archaea; phylum Thermoplasmatota; class Thermoplasmata; order Methanomassiliicoccales; family Methanomethylophilaceae; genus Methanoprimaticola. Next base: position 219 of record JAFZXW010000238.1, on the reverse strand, counting down.
GTCCTCCTTTTCAGGGATGGAGTCGTTCAATATCACATGGGGGCGCCCGTTGACGTCGATGATGTCTGCGTCCACGCCGTAGACGTCGCGTATCGCCTCCTTGGTAAGGACTTCGGACGGGGTGCCGTACGAGTAGACGCCTCCGCCGGACAGCATCAGGATCTTGTCCGCGTACTTCGCGGTGATGTTGATGTCATGGCTTATCATGATCACGATGCT
>JAFZXW010000237.1 GCA_017616575.1 Candidatus Methanomethylophilaceae archaeon | reverse complement strand
GATGTTGATCATGGTCTTGTAAATCGACCTGTACGAGGAGCAGACGACGGCGTCCGGATCCATCCCCGACATTATGGCGTCGCAGGCGGACCCTAGGCCTTGAGAGGTCAGTTTCGAGGCGTAATAGTTCCAGTTGGCCCAGTCGAACACGCCTCCCAGGTGCGGGCGGACCGATTCGCAGAACGCGGCGCAGGAGTCTATGGTGGAGAGGTCCGCGTCGGTCTTCGTGACCTCCGCAAGCCTGTCCCTGGCATTCTCCCACCTCTCGCAGGCGGACGCGTATTTCTCCATGTCCTCCTTCGAGGACTCGGCGGACCCGTACGCCCTGGCGAGGTCCGAAGGCTCCATCCCGGCCGCCTTTGCCGAGGAGATCGCCGCTCCTGCGCGGGCGGACGCGTCCGACAGCCTTGCACCGAGGCCCTCGATGTCGGTGCTTCTCTTCTCGATTGATTCAGACAGCCTCCTGAGCTCGGACAGCTTGGACCTGACCAGCGGGATGAGCTTCACCGTCCCGGCCAGGCCGTCGAAGTCCGCGCCAGGGTTCTTGAGGACCGGGGAGACGTCGGACATGAACTTCTTCTTGGCGCCGCCCTTGAACAGCATCTTGCCGTTCGCGTCGTCCCAGTTCCTCTTGATGTCGTATCTCTCGTCGAACGCGTAGACGTCCTGCCTCCATTGGGTGGACACCTTGTCCATGTCCGTGCGCAAGGCGGCGGCCTCGGAGCAGTACCTGGACACGTCGGCGGCCGTTTTCCGGACGGCTTCCATGCCTCCGATCCATCCGTTGGACTCCGCGTCCTGAAGGAGCGACGACAGGGTCTCCGCGTCCGTCCTGAGCTTCGCCGCGGCCTCGGCCCCCATGTTCCCCGGGTCCAGTCCGCGGGCCGCGAGGAACACGTCGTCCATCAGCGCCGAGATCCTGGCCGACTTCCCGGGGATGTTCTCCAGGTCCGGGTTGGAAGCCATGCCTCCGTCGGATCCGCAGACCGCCTCCAGCAGGCGCCTGGAGGCCTCCACGTCCTTGGGGTCCACCGGGATCCCGGCGCCGGACAGGGCCTTTCCGGCCGCCTCCACTTCCTCCGCGGCCCTTCCGACGTCGTCCATGGCCTCCTCTATGTCGAACTGGAGGGATGCGGCCAGGACGTCCGCGTGGATGTTCCCCAGGGCTCCCGTGTCGCACATCTCCCTCGCTATGCCGTACGCTTGGCAGGCCTTCAGGAGGTCGTCCTCGAGCTCTCCCAGGGTCTCCGCCCTCATAGACATCGCGGTGTCCGGGGAGATCCTGAGGTCCTTGGCGTTGGAGGAGTCGTAGGCCTCGTAGCGGGATATGCACTCGTAGGCGCTGAAGCCCCATTCCCTCTTCCTGTGGAGGTCGGTCACGTAGGCGTCCAGCCTCCCCCTCATGGACATGAGGTTCGCGAGGACGTCGTCCAGCTTGGACGCGTCGTACTCCTTCGCGGGCTCCATCGCCCTCTTGAGCTGCTCCAGAACCTTCGACTTCTCGGTCTTGTCCGAATGCAGCTCAAGGCAGTGGTTCCCCACCCCGATGCCGTCCAGCCTCTTCTGGACCACCTCGAGGGCCGCCCTCTTCTCGGCCACGAAGAGCACCGTCCGCCCTTGGTACATGGCGTTGGTGATGAGGTTCGTGATAGTTTGGGACTTCCCCGTTCCCGGAGGCCCGTGGAGGACGAACGTCTTCCCCTCCCCCGCGGCCCGGACGGCCTTGATCTGCGAGCCGTCGGCCGCCACGGTCAGGCACAGCCCGTACGGGTCGGCGTCCTCCTCGAGGTCCGGGTCGGCGCGGTAGACGCTTCCAGACACGAGGGCGTCCACGACGGGGTTCTCCCTGAGCCTGTCGATGTTCTTGTCTATGTCGACCCACATCGCGTACTGGCTGAAGGAGAACACTCCCAGGGCGGCCCCGTCCAGGACCTCCCATCCTTCCTGCCCCTCGATGCACCTGCGGACGGTCTGGGTTATGCGGTCGACGTTCACGCCTCCCTCGTCCACCGGGAGCGGGTCGATCCCGGGTATCGTTATCTCGTACTCCTGGCGGAGCTTCTCGGCGAGGGTGACGTTGAACACCGTCTCCTCGTCGTACCTGACGACGCTGTAACCCTTCTGCTTCTTGACCAGCTCCGCCGGGATCAGTATCAGCGGGGAGTAGCGCGGGATCCTCCCGCCCTTCTCCTCGAACCATCTGAGGACGCCGACCGTCACGAACAGCGAGTTGCACCCGCTCTCCTCCATCTCCTTCTTGTACAGGCGGTAGATGGACTTCAGGGAGGCCGTCGTCTCCCCCTCGCTCAACGGGGTCCTGAGCCATCCCCTCGCGACCTCGTCCTGGTACGCCTTGCCGTAGTTCCCGATGTAGGCCTCGGTCTCGAACGGCCTCTCCTCGTACGTCTTGGACCCGTTCCAGTCCTGCGGCTTGGGCATTATCGAGAACTGCCCTCCCTCGGAGAATCTGTCCTTGAAGGAGGCGGCGTCGGAGACCAGCAGCGGCACGGCCTTGGCGCCCACCTTCATGTTGACCAGCGGGTTCCGGCTCGTGGTGTCCAGCAGGTCGCGCTTCCAGAGGTCCACGCGGGTCAGGGCCCTGTCCTCCACGTCCTCATACACATGCCCCACGGACCTGGGGGCGGCGTTCGAGCCGTCGGCCTCGTCCCTGTCCACGGTCCAGATCCCGTTCTCGAACCTGCGGGTGGGGAGAGGGGAGATGGACGTGCGGGCCTTGCGGACGTCGATCGCGGAGATGAAGGAATCCGCGTCATCCAGCCTTTCCAAGGCGGCTTTGCAGGCGTCGTCGAACGGGGTGTTCCCGGGGGAGCACATGGAGGTGCATTCGACGGCGCAGGCGTCATGGTTGCGTATCAGGCGGGTGATCGCCGAGCTGTCCACGCTGACGACGTCGGCCATGTGCTCGTCGACCAGCCAGAACCCGGCGCAGGCGTGCCCCTTGAACAGGAACACGAACGTGTTGATCCTTATCGACTCCAGCGCGGAGCAGTAAAGGACCGCCATGTCCAGGCAGGTGCCTTCCTTGGAGGAGACGACCACGTCCGGGAGGCGGACCCTCTGCCCGCTGGTCTCGAACCCGGCGGGCGCCACCACGTAATTGACGTTCAGCCTCTGAATGGCGACGTACACCGCGGCGGCTATGGCCGCAACCCTGTCCCTGTCTCCCTGGTAGCCTTCCAAGGACGGGTCCATCCCCCATTCCTTCAGGATGTCGGAAGCGGACGAGCGTATCTCGGTGAGGCCTTCGGAGTTGGGGGTGACGAAGGACGCGATCAGGTCCGGGCACTCGAATCCGGGCCAGAACTCGAACGGGAGGACCTCCGTGTCGCAGAACTCCGATTCCACGGACCCGTCGTCGAGGGAAGCCTCCAGCGTTACGCGGCAGGGGACGGCGTCTGCGGCGGAGATCAGGAGGGAGGGGTCCAGAGAGATCTTCATATGCTCCCGCAGGTCTATCCTGGAGCCGGACGCCAGCCCGTCAACCTTGAAGGAGCTCTCGGCTATGAAAGGCGGGTCGGACCTCACGGTGAAGACCACTTCCTTCAAGTCCTCTTTCGCCTCCGCCGCCGCGCTCGTGACGGGGTTCATGCCGTTCCTGTGCAGGACGTACCCAATCCTGCTGACCTCGATCTCCAGTCCGATCCTCATGTTCTCGCTTCCCTCTTCTCTCCAACGCCCTCTCTATCTCGGCGCGGTTCTCTTTTGTGACCCTGGTAAGGTCCGGCGACCGCCATAGCCTCTCGAACGCCTGGCGCAGGTCCTCGACGACCGCCGGGAGGTCCTCCTCCCTGATGGCGACCATCCATTCCTCCCCGGACGTGAGCGCGCTCCTGGACAGGTTGGCCGAGCCTATGAACGCGGTCCCTTTTCCGTCCGGGTAAGTGAACAGGTAGCTTTTGGCGTGCAGGCGGGACCTGCCTGCCGTCAGCTCCATCCTCACCTCGGCGTTCGGAAGGTTGGCCAGCTCCTCCACGGCCTCGTATTCGGTGGCTCCCATGTAGGCGGTGGCTATCGCCCTCGTCCTGCATCCCGCCTCCGCCGCCTCGCGCAGAGCGTCGATGACCAGGTTGACCCCGGACGACCTGATGAACGAGACCACCATGTCTATCGATTCCGCACAGGATATCGAGGCGTTCAGGGCGTCGCACAGGGACACCGGCCCGTCCTGGGTTATCGCCATGCTGCGTCCGATCCTCTCGGCCGTGCGAGGGCGGCCGGCGCGTCCGGAGGCGCACGGCTCCCATCCTGGGTGCGTCTTCCGGTATATCACCAGCCTGCTCTTGTTAAGCGTCCGGGCTGTCGGCAGCAGCTCCGACGGCATGCATTCATCGCATACCGTCCCGTCCGCGGTCACGATCGTGCCCTCGCGGGCCTTGCATATCATGCAGGTCGGGACGCGGCGTGACACTATGCGGATGTATGGCGCTCATCGTCTTATTTGTTGCCGATGGACATAGGGACATGCGTATCTGTTTATCGTAATCCAAGGATGGCCCCGTCCATATTCAGGATGTGCTTTAAATGGGCAAGATAAACGTCGCGGTCCTCGGTGCAACGGGGATGATCGGTCAGAGGTTCATCCAGATGCTGGAGGACCACCCGTATTTCGAGATTGAGGGGCTTTACGCCTCCGAGAGGTCAAAGGGCAAGAGGCTCCGCGACGTCCTCAAGGTCAGGGATTACGTTTATTCGGACGAGACCATGGACAGGGAGATCGAGGTCATGGACATCCAGAAGATCTCCAAGGGGTGCAGGGTCGCGTTCAGCGGGATACCCTCCGACCTCGCCGGGCCCACCGAGACGGAGCTGGCCCAGTCCGGCGTCGCAGTCTTCACCAACGCCGGTTCCCACAGGATGGACAGGAACGTCCCCATCCTCATCCCGGAGGTCAATCCTGGCCACTTCGAGGCCATCAAGGACCAGCCCACCTACGCCGACGGAGGGTACATCGTCACGAACGCCAACTGCTCGTCCACGGGGATAGCCCTGCCTCTCGTCGCCATCGACAAGGCCTTCGGTTTGAAGCAGGTGTTCGTCTCCACTTATCAGGCCCTTTCCGGGGCCGGCTACCCCGGGGTCCCCTCCCTCGACGCGGTCGGGAACGTCGTCCCCTTCATCAGCCACGAGGAGGAGAAGATGGAGACCGAGCTCGCTAAGATGCTCGGAGGCTACTCCGGAGGCGAGTTCAGGTACGCCGGGTTCAAGGTCATGGCCAACTGCGCCAGGGTCCCCGTCGTCGACGGGCATCTGGAGTCCCTGGTCCTCGATTTGAAGGGGAGCCCCTCCCTGGACGAGCTCTCCAAGGCCCTCTCCGGGTTCCGCGGAGAGCCCCAGAAGCTGGGCCTGCCCTCCGCCCCCGAGCAGCCCGTGATAGTCAGGACCGAGGAGAACAGGCCCCAGCCCGTCTTTGACGCCATGGCCGGGACCCCAGTCCGCGCCAGGGGCATGGCCTCCACCGTCGGCAGGCTCAGGCAGAGCAACGGCTACTACAAGGCGTTCGTGATGTCTCACAACACCTTGAGGGGAGGGGCCGGCGGCTCCGTCCTCAACGCCGAGCTGGCCAAGGCCAAGGGCATCCTTTGAAACTTCCGAGGGGGCCTCCCCCTCCTTTATCTTTTATGGGCCCGTCCAACAGGCTTATCTATATCCCTATGTTACGAACCACGTCGCTGGTTCCTATGACTCTGAGATTCGGTGTGCCAAACAAGGGAAGATTGAACGAGAGGACCATAGAGCTCCTTTCGAAGTCCGGCCTCG
>JAFZXW010000236.1 GCA_017616575.1 Candidatus Methanomethylophilaceae archaeon | reverse complement strand
TACAAAGAGAGAGTGGAGATCACTCCCGAGGACATACGCCAGATCCTCGACACGGTGGCCAAGTACATCAACTGAACCCGGGGTGACGTGCTTGGAGGAATACGCCTACGTTCTAGACTACCTGCCCAACGGCGTCGCCGGCGGCGGGATGGGGAGAAGGGAGCCGGTCATATACGCGATCAGCGACGAGGAGTTCAAGCTGTTCACACTGATCCCCAAGGCCGGCGCCGTCGTCACCATCGAGGACAGGGTCTACATCGGCAAGGACACGCCCGAGAAGAGGAGGGACGTCGTGGAGAGGGTCAGGAGCCGCATAGGCTACAACGAGCTGACCAACAACGCCCTCGCCGAGCTGGAGTACGTCGTCACCCTGATCGTCAAGTCCAAGGAGGAGCGCTTCGTGAGGTTCTTCAACGAGGCCCAGGGCATCAGCCTCCGCAAGCACCTCCTCGAGGAGATCCCGGGGCTCGGCAAGAAGTCCGTCGAGGAGATCCTGAGGGAGAGGGAGAAGGCGAAGTTCGAGAGCTTCGCGGACCTCACCGAAAGGACCAAGATCAAGGTCCCCGAGAAGCTGATAGCCAGGCGCATCATCGAGGAGATCGAGAGCCCTGACCTCAAGCGCTACATCTTCGTGTCCAAATGAGCGGAGAGACCGGACGGCTGATCTCCGAGACGGGCGTCGTCCCCAAGAAGAGCAAGGGCCAGAACTTCCTGACCGACGGCCGCGTCGCCGACAGACACGTGGGATACGCCGGAATCAGGAAAGATGACAAGGTCCTGGAGGTCGGGCCGGGGCTGGGGATCCTCACCTCCCGTCTCGTCGAGGCCTCTGACCACGTGTCCTGCATAGAATTGGACGAGAAGCTCGCCGACTACATCGAAAAAGAGTACGGGAGCCGTCTGGACCTGATCCGCGGGGACGCCGTGAAGATTCCATTCCCAGAATTCGACGTCTTCGTCAGCAACCTCCCGTACAGCGTCTCCACCCCCATCATATTCAAGCTTCTGGAGCACGAGTTCAGGACCGCGGTGGTCATGGTGCAGAAGGAGTTCGCGGACAGGATGGCGGCGGACGTCGGGAGCACCGAGTACTCCCGCCTCACGGTGAACCTGTTCTACCGCGCCGAATGCGAGGTCCTGGAGACCGTGCCGGCGTCCAGGTTCAACCCCAGGCCGAAGGTCGACTCGGCGCTCGTGAGGATAACGCCCAGGAAGGCTCCGTTCGAGGTCCTGGACGAGAAGACGTTCTTCAAAGTCACGGAGGTCGCGTTCAACCACCGCAGGAAGAAGATCGGCACCTCCCTCAAATCGGCGGGGCTGGTCGCCTCGAAGGACGGAATCCCTTACGCGGACGACAGGATAGAGGACCTCCGCCCCTCGGAGATAGGGGAGCTGGCCGACGCCGTGTTCCTGAACGTGACAAAAGACTAATCCTATGCGCCCGTTATACGCCCGATTTCATGCAGATTGGAATAGTGGGGAAACCGAACGTCGGGAAGTCTACGTTCTTCGGGGCCGCGACCATGGCCCCCGTCGAGATAGCCAACTATCCGTTCACGACGATAGAGCCCAACAAGGGCGTCGCATACGTGCGCGCGCCGTGCCCCTGCAAGGACCTGGGGGTCGCATGCACGCCGCACAACTCCCTCTGCGTCGGCGGGACCCGCATGATACCCGTGGAGCTCCTGGACGTCGCCGGGCTGGTGCCGGACGCCTGGCAGGGGAAGGGCCTGGGGAACCAGTTCCTGGACGACCTGAGGCAGGCCGACGCCCTGATCAACGTGGTGGACGTCAGCGGCTCCACCGACATCGAAGGGCTCCCGGTCAAGCCCGGGTCCCACGACCCCGCGGAGGACGTCCTGTTCCTCAGGAAGGAGATAGAGTGCTGGATGAGGGAGATCATCAAGAACGGTTTCTCCAAGATCGCCAGGCAGGCGAAGATGCAGGGCAGCAAGCCCGAGGCCATCCTGCACGAGAGGCTCGCAGGGCTGAACGTCACCGAGGCGCAGATAAAGGAGGCCCTCAGGGCGGTGCCCCTCCCGGAAGACCCCACCAAATGGGACGACGACGCCCTCCTGGCCCTGTGCTCGGAGATAAGGAGCAGGTCCAAGCCCATGATCGCGGCCATGAACAAGGCCGACATCGCCCCGGAAGGGTACATGGAGAAGGTTCAGGCGGTCAACGACGTGTGCGTCCCGACCATGGCGGAGACGGAGCTCGCTTTGAAAAAGGCGGCCGCGGCCGGGATCGTGAAGTACACGCCGGGGGACAAGACGTTCTCCGTGGCCGAGGGCAAGACGATGAACGACGCCCAGAAGAAGGCGCTGGACTACATGAAGGCGAACATGGAGAAATACGGCGGGACCGGCGTCCAGCAGTGCATCGAGAAGGCGGCGTTCGACGTCCTCGGGCTCATCGCGGTCTATCCGGTGGAGGACGAGAACAAGTTCACCGACCACTTCGGCAGGGTCCTCCCGGACGCGTTCCTCTTGCCCAAGGGGTCCACCGCCAAGGACCTGGCGTACAAGATCCACACCGACCTGGGAGACAAGTTCATAAGGGCCGTCAACGCCCGCACCAAGCGCACCGTCGGGGCCGACTACGAGCTCCAGGACGGGGACGTGATCAGGATAGTCGCGAACAAGTGATCCGCATGGAGACGTACGACCTGAGGCTGATAAGCTCCTCCTTCGCTCAGGACGGGGAGGAGACCGTCATAGAGCTTTTCGGAAGGGCCCGCGACGGGAGGTCCGTGACCGTCCTGTCCTACGGGTTCAGGCCGTACTTCTTCGCCGTGGACCCCGCCCCAGGCCTGGAGGAGGCCCTCTCCAAGACAGAAGGGGTCACGTCTGTCAAGCAAGACAGGCTCCTTTACAAGTCCGAGGAGCACGACGTCCTCAGGATCGAATTCGATGGCCCCCGCAAGATGACGGAGTGGCGGGCGAAGATCAAGAGGACCAACCGCATACTCGCCGGGGACATCCCCCACCATCACAGGTTCTTCTACGACAACGACATGGGCGCCTGCATAAGGGTCTCCGGGGAACCCGTAGACAAGGACTACGGCACCGACGCCGTCATCACGATGGGGTCGTTCGAGAACATAGAGCCGTTCGACCCTGGGCTGAAGGTCTTGTCGCTCGACATCGAGAACAGCGTGGAGCACGGGGACCTGCTTACCATCTGCTCAGTGGTCTCTGAGAAAGGCTCCCTCCGCGCCTGCGAGCCGATCGTCGGGTCCGAGGCGGAGATGATATCCGCCTTCGCCGACCTGATCAGGAAGGAGGACCCCGACGTCATATCCGGGTACAACATAGACAACTACGACATCAGGAAGATCGACGAGAGGGCCAAGGCTAACAGGATGAAGGACGCCATGCCCTGGGGAAGGGACGGCAGCCAGCCCAGGCTGGTGGGCGACAGGTTCTGGAGGGTCAAGGGCCGCGTGGTCTGCGACGCGTGGTGGGCGGTCAGAAGGGAGCTGAGGCCGAAGCAGGAGACCCTCAACGCCGTCTCCATGCTCGTCCTGGGAGAACAGAAGCTGGACGTCGACCCGAAGCGCATGGACTCCGAATGGGCGGAGAACCGGGACAAGGTGCTGGAATACTGCGTCAAAGACGCCGAATTATCGCTGCGCATACTCCTGGAGGTCGGGACCCTCCGCAAGGGGATGGACCTTTCCACGGTGTCCAGGCTCACCCTGGAGGACGTCCTGACTTCCGGGTCGTCGCAGCTCGTGGACTCCCTCCTCATACGCATGGCCGACCGGGAGAAGGTCGGGGTTCCCCCCATGGGCGTCCGCACCGCCGCGTCGGAGCAGATTGAAGGGGGGTACGTGCACAGCATGAACCCGGGGCTGTACCACTGGGTCTGCGTCCTGGACTTCAAATCCATGTATCCTTCCCTCATAATAGCCAAGAACATCTGCTTCACCACGCTGTCCCCGGACGGGGAGATCAAGAGCCCCACCGGCGCCAGGTTCATGTCCAAGGAGAGGAGGGTCGGGCTCCTCCCGAGGCTCCTGTCGGACCTGATGAACGAGAGGGACGACATCAAGAGGAGGATGAAATCCGCCTCGGACGAACACGAGAAAAGGTACCTGGACGGTCTCCAGGCGGCCGTCAAGGTCCTGATGAACACGTTCTACGGGGTGTTCGCCTCGTCATTCTACCGCTTCACAGACAAGAGCATCGGCTCTGCGATAACGTCCTTCGCCAGGGCGAACGTGAAGGGGATAATAGAGGAGGTGGAGGCCGAGGGCGTGCCCGTGATCTACTCCGACACGGACTCGGTGTTCATGCAGTCCCCGGAGCACGACCTGAAAGGGGCCGTGAGGTTCGGGAACGCCATGGCGGACCGGTTTTCCAAAGACGGAGGGGTGCTGGAGTTCGAGAAGCTCCTGGAGCCCATGTTCACCCACGGTATGAAGAAGAGGTACGTCGGCAGGGTGGTGTGGCCGGTGGCTTCCGACGACCTGCTAGTCAGGGGATACGAGATGCGCCGCTCGGACTCGTTCGATCTGCAAAGCGATTTGCTCTCCGGCCTTTTCGACAAGATACTGGCCGAGGAGAACGACGCCGCCCTGGAGACGGTGAGGCGCACCGTCCAGAACACGATATCCGGGAGCGTCCCGCTGGAGAGCCTTGTGATATCCAGAACGTGCAAAGGGCTGGACGCCTACGAGAACCCCGAGCGGATGGCGAACGTGCAGGCGGCGAAGAAGATGATCGACATGGGATACGAGTTCATCCCCGGCATGAAGGTGTCGTGGATCGTCACCGACGGGAAGAGCACCCCTCAGAAGGTCGAGCCGTACGTCAGCGGGGCCCCGTTCAAGGCGAAGCCTGATTACAGATACTACGCCGAGCGCATAGCGCAGACCGCGTCCCGCATAACCGAGGTCTTCGGATGGAGCGAGAAGGACCTCATGATGGGTAACCAGCAGTCCACCCTGTTCTCCTTCGGGGACGGCGAGGGCGGAGGGCAGCGCGCCAGGAAGCCCAAGCCCAAAGTGAAGAGCCTCGACGACTTCCTGCGACGGCTTTAAATACGGCGCGACCATCGGCGTGTGTGCGGGACGTTTGTTCCGCAAACGGAAATGTACCGAGAGGCGAATCCGTAAAGGTGATACAAATGAGCGAAGAGACTCAGGAGACACGCCCGGTCAACGGGAGGAGCATGTACAGCTACATAGCCGAGGCCTGGGAGGTTCCCAGCAAATCCTACCTCAAGGAGCTCAACTACGAGCGCCGCATCATGTGGAGGAAGGAGGAGAACTTCTGCCGCGTCGAGAGGCCCACCCGCCTGGACAGGGCTAGGGCCCTCGGATACAAGGCCAAGCAGGGCTACGTCGTGGTCAGGGCCAGGGTCAGGAAGGGAAGCTTCCGCAAGAGAGCCATCGTGACCGGAAGGAGGGCCAAGAGGAAGGGGATCAACCAGATCACCGTCGGAAAGAGCCTCCAGAGGATGGCCGAGGAGAGGACCGCCAAGAGATACCCCAACCTCGAGGTCCTGAACTCCTACTGGGTCGGAGCCGATGGTCAGAGGGAGTGGTACGAGGTCATCCTCGTGGATCCCGCGCACCCAGTCATCAAGTCCGACAAGAAGATCAACTGGATATGCGACAACGTCCACAAGAACCGCGTCTACCGCGGAAAGACCTCCGCCGGCCAGAAGGGCCGTGGGATGAGGCACACCGGAAAGGGGGCCGAGAAGGCCAGGCCTTCCGTCAGGGCCAACAACAGGAGAATCAAGTGAGGCTCCACGCCGTCCCTCCAACAGGGGCGGCATAAACCCTTTCCCTTTTTAAAAAACTACGAAAATAAGCCTGTTCCCGTGTAGGAACGTCAGAAACCTTCCCTGATCCCGTCGGCCATCGTCGAGACTTCATCGTCGGACATCGCCACCGTCGGGAAGAAGACAGGGAGGTCGTACTCCGCCGCGTCGAACCCGTCCATGTCCTCCAGGCTCCTGCCTTGGACGTATGCGAGGGCGTATTTGACGTTCTTGTCGTCGCACCTCCTCATCTCCGGGTCGTAACGTTTCAGGGATTCGAAGTCCCCAGACCCGCGGAAGATGACCCTGCACCCGCGCTTCATGACCATCCATGCGGACACCAGCCCGCGGTCGTCGTCCACGTCGGCCACGACCTTGCCTTGGGTCCCAATGGGAAGCCCGGCATGGCACTGGATGACGTCGCTGAACAGGTACGCGCGGTTGTCCCTGACCTCGATGAAGAACTTCACGTCCGGCCCGGTGAGCTTCACCTTGACGCCCAGGCCCTCGTTCTCGAGGAAGATGGCCGACCCGGCCTCCCTGGCAACGTCCAGGCTGGTATACGGATGGCTGCCGTCCCTGCGGGCGTCCACCGCGAACGTCTGGCCCGGGGACAGCCTCCCCTTGGAGTACTCCGCGGCCATCCTGCAAATGTCCTCGAGATCGGATGAGCACTGCTCGACCAAGGATATCGACGCGACGCCGAAGACCTTCCTCAAGGACCTGACGGCCTTCTCCGGATCCTCGGTCTCGACGTACAGCCTGGCCCCCTTCCTGCTTACGAAGGCCTCCACTGAATCCGCCATGAGCATCGAGACGATGTTGTCCTTCAGCTGGTTCTCGAACCTCCTGCGGACGGCGTCGCTCTTCAGACCTATCTCGGAATATCTCAGCAGAAGCATGGCCATGCCACAACGATGATGGGGCCCGTGATATACTTGTCGCCACGGCAAACGATAAAGTAGTCCCGCCTTTTCCGTAGGCGCATGGAAGCGCTGATCCTCCTGGGACTCTTGGCTACCGGTTCGGCCGCCGGCGTCCTGGGCGCCCTCTTCGGGCTCGGAGGCGGGATAATATTCGTTCCCGTGCTCATGCTGGCCTTCGGCCTTGCCCCTACGGAGGCCGTCGCCGTGAGCCTGATAGGGATAATAGCGGGATCGGTCGGGGCCTCCACTGTTTTCGTGGACAAGGGCCTCTCCAACGTGCGGCTGGGGCTGATGATGGAGATAACCACCGCCACGGGAGCCATCATAGGCGCCATCGTGGCCACGTATCTGGAGGAATGGGTGCTCATGTGCGTGTTCTCGGCCATCGTCATTTACAGCGCCCTGAGGATGATCCTCAACCCGGAAAAGGTCGTCCCGCCCTCGGACGGGGCCGACGGGAGGTTCACGTTCGAATACAGGGACGAGGCCATCGGCGACGAGGTGAGATACGAGGTCCAGAACATCAAAGGCGGGATGGCCCTGTGCACCGTGGCCGGGATGATATCTTCGATGACCGGCGTGGGCGGAGGCGCGGTGAAGGTCCCGCTGATGAACATCTACATGCATGTGCCCATGAAGGCCGCCAGCCCCACGAGCAGCTACATGATTGGCATAACCGCGTTCTCCGGCGCCATCACGTACTTCCTGTCCGGGCAGGTCCTCCTGGAGTACGCCGCCGGGATAGCGATCGGCGCCTTCGCCGGCTCCATCCTCGGAACGGCCCTGGCCAGGAGGATGCAGACCAAGCGCCTGAGAAGGTACTTCTCCATCCTGCTGATAGCCGTGGCCGTGCTGGTCCTCCTGCAGGCGGGAGGGATCCTATGAATCTGAACAAGTCCACCGCCCTGACTCTGCGCATCGGCATAATGATAGGCATAGCGCTGATGGCGGCCGGTCTGGCGTTCTCGATGTCCGGGCATGGGGACTCCGTCCTCTACGCCGGGATGCTGGTGCTGATAGTATCCCCGTTCGCCGGGGTCGTCGTCAGCCTTGCGGCATTGATATCGGCGAAGGACTGGTATTGGGCGGCCGTCGCCGCGATCCTCCTGGGCATAACGATGGCGGGAGCGGTCGCGGCCTTGCTATGAAACGGACGCGAAAAAAGTGGAAGGTGCAAGGGAAGGGATTTGAACCCTCGAACTCCTACGAGAATAGGCCCTGAACCTATCTCCTTTGGCCAGGCTCGGATACCCTTGCAAAGTTCAAAAACCCACATCAAGTGCCAATATTTTAACTTATTGACTGGGCTTCTTCATTATCTTCATCCAGCCGCCGGATTCATACACCGCCAGCCCCCTCTTGTCGAGGGCTTTCTCGAACTCGGGCCAGCTTATGACCTCGATTCTCTCATTGTCTCCTTTGGTGAACTGCACCCCCTGGATGCCTTTCACCCTCCCCGGTTTCAACCCCCGGTTCTTGGCAATCGCCTTTGCCTTGTCCAACGATATGGGTTCCATAGACATTTCGACACCTAGAGAACAAATCGCCGAGTCCGATATAAAATACATTCTTAAAAAATTCAAACAACGCTCCATTTTTATCTCATATCCAATACTGTATTTATTAGTTAATTGGATGTATAATCCGACTGTCATCCATCAGGAGACAGCGCCAGCGACATGACGTACAGGCGGGTTTCGGGCCACCCGTCCCTCCGATACGTCACTTCCTTCTCCATTTCGAACCCGCGGCCCTCGTACAAGGCTATGGCAGGGGAATTCTTCGAATTCACGGTAAGCGCCGCTTTGACGCACCCTTGGCTTCTCCCGTGCTCCAACAAGCGGTCGAGAACCCTCTTCCCGTTTCCTCTGCCCCGGAACCGAGGCTCGATATACAGCTTGTCAATCTCGATGACGCCCCCGTCCAGGATTCCGAACGAAAGGAAGCCGGCTTTAGACCCGTTCTCCAAAAGGTACCCGAAGACGTAGCCCTCTTCCATCTTCCTCCTGACTGTCCCGGGCCCGATCCAGTCGTCGCAGACCTCCTCGATCATCTTCCTTCCGCCTGCTACGAAGGACTCGTTGGCGTCCAGCCACAAAGGACGGGCATAATCCGAAAACTACGCCTCCTCCCCCGGCTTCACCCTCAGGAACTCCATGGGAAGGCATCGGACCCGTACAGTAAATAGCTTCGACGGACCGCAACCGATATGAACGACCAAGTATAGACTCCGGCATGGAACAAGACGAATGCGCCTCCCTCAGG
>JAFZXW010000235.1 GCA_017616575.1 Candidatus Methanomethylophilaceae archaeon | reverse complement strand
GCATCTCCGGAGGCACGGTGTCTGTATCCGCGGGCGACGACGCCATCCATGCGAACCACGACGATGCGATAGACGCGGACACCAAGGACTCCTATGGCAACGGGGCGGGGGACGTGACCATATCCGGCGGAACCTTGACCTTGGTAAGCAACGACGACGGGATCCATGCCGACGGCGCCCTGTCCATATCCGGAGGAACCGTCACCGTGTCTAAGAGCTACGAGGGCCTCGAAGGCGGCTCCATATCGATCTCCGGCGGCCGCGTGTCGATAACATCATCCGACGACGGCATGAATGGGATTAGGACTAGCAACGAGGACAGGGGCTACGTGACCCAGGTGTACGGCGAGATAACGATCTCCGGCGGCTACGTCTACATATACGCTGGAGGGGACGGAATCGATTCCAACTGCAGCTCCCAGGGCGGGCTGACCATCTCCGGCGGGGAGGTCGTGGTCATCTCCACAAGCTCCTTCAACGCCGCGATCGACACCGACGCCAGATACAGGTATTCCGGCGGCTACGTCTTCGCAATCTGCCCCCAGGGAATGACGAACGAGGTCACCAACGTGAACGGCGGAAGCTATACTACGAGGACGGGGAGCGTCTCCGCTTCCACTTGCATCGAGGTGTCCTTCGGCTCCGAGAGCCTGGTGGTGAAGATGCCCACGTCGATAAGCAACGCGTTCCTGTTCGCGCTGGGCCCGTCCACGCCTTCGATATCCGCGTCGTCGTCCACCGGCGCCTCGTTGGATTCCAACGGCGTGTACTGGTCCGTCGGATGAAACCTTTTTCCGGGGGCTTCTGCCTCCGGTTTTCTAACTATAGTGATAAGACTATAGTTCTACTATATGCTCAGTCACGTTATTATATTGTGCAAATGCCTTCGCATCTCAGGACGCGTCGCTACCGGCGCTTTCGAAACGGTGAGCATATGGCAAATCTGAAGAAGCTAACGTTGCTGCATTCCAACGACATGCACGGGGACTTCCTCGCGGAGCACGTGGACGAGAACCTCGTCGGCGGGGTCTCGATGCTGTCGGGATACATAAACAAGGTCAGGCAGGAGGAGAAGAACGTCATCTACGCCATCGCGGGTGACATGTTCAGAGGGTCGATCATCGATTCCGAGTACCAGGGGATATCCACCATTGAGATAATGAACCTCCTGGGGCCGGACATCGTCACCCTCGGGAACCACGAGGTCGACTACGGCGTGGCGCACCTGCTTTTCCTGGAGAAGTGCGCCGAGTTCCCCATCATCAACGCCAATCTCCATATCAAGACCAACAACGCGCGCCTCTTCGAGCCTTGCCACATCATCCAGATGGACGGAATGAAAATCCTCTTCATCGGGATTCTGACGGAGGCCGTCCTGGCTCAGTGCAAGACCGACGGGCTCATCGGGACGTTCGTCGACGTCCAGGACGCCGCCGAGGAGATAGGGAAGATATGCAACACCTACAACGCCATAGACATCGACTTCACCGTTCTCCTGACTCATATCGGGTTCGAGGAGGACAAGAAGCTCGCCTCCCTTCTGGACCCCGCCTGGGGTGTCGACGTCATCATCGGCGGCCACTCCCACACCTTCCTCACGGAGCCTGCCGTCGTCAACGGCATCCCCATAGTGCAGGCCGGGACCGGGACCGACCAGATAGGCCGTTTTGACATAATGATCGACACGGACAACAATTGCATCGACTCCTACGTCTGGAGGCCCGTCCCCATTACCGCGGAGAACTGCCCCAGGGACCCCGCCCTGGAGGAGGTCATCGGCACGTACAAGTCCCGTACGGACGAGAAGTACGGGAAGATCATAACCAAGTTCGTCAGGCAGCTCACCCACCCGACCAGGATCAGGGAGACCGAGCTCGGGGACCTGTTCAGCGACGTGATGATGGACGCCTTGGGCGTGGACATCTTCCTGTTGGGATCGGGCAGCATCCGCAACGAGCAGCTCGGCCCGGTGGTGACCAAGGGGGACCTCAACGAGTGCTTCCCGTACGACGACGCGGTCCACGTGGTGTACGTCACCGGGGCGCAGCTGAAGCACATGATCATGCGTATGCTCCGCGACGAGGTTTTCGAGGGGGCCCACTGCGAGTTCTACCAGCTCTCCAGGGGGCTCCTGGTGGAGTACGACCAGGCCACCCACTCCTACCTCAGGTTCGAATACCAGGGCGAGCCCATCGACGAGGGGATGGTGTTCACCCTGGGGCTCCAGCACTTCCACTACCTGAACATGAAGGACTCCTTCGACATCACGCTGGACGAGCTCCGCAAGAACCACAAGGACCGCATCGTCTCGACCTCCTGCACCCAGGTGATCGAGGAGGCCCTCCAGGCCGGCCAGCACCAGGACGCCAAGGGAGAGGGAAGGCTCATCCTGCACCTGGTCTGAAACAGATACAGCCCTGCAGGCGTACCCTGCGGGGCATTTTTCAACCCAGTCAGTAGAAAACAACCTTACGTCTGGAGGCCGATGCAGCCGGCATGGCCGACGTGAGGATAACAGTCAAGCGCATCACCGTCTACCGCGACCTCATGGAACTTTACGAGAACCCCATCGAGCACGCCTGCGACATGGAGACGGGAATGGAGTTCACGTCCCACGACGGGGCCTGCCCGGAAGGGTTCTGCGAGAGCGCCTGGGAGTCGATGCGCCCGTTCGTGGAGTCCCTGTCCAGAGGCGAGGGGGACTTCTACGGCGGGTGGATGAAGGACCCGATGTCCGCCATGATCTCCTGCAACGACGGCTTCAGGCCGGTCAGCTTCTACATCGAGCTGATCCGCCGAGGGTCAAGCGCCTTCGATGGACCATTTCAGGGTGACCGTCTGCGTCATCGTCGCGTCCGTTGGATCGACGTCTATGGCGACGCATTCGCAGTCCTCGCAGAACGACATGGCGTTCCTCGCCTTGTAAATCGGAGGGTCAGGGTTCCTGCCCACTTCCAGCAGCATCCCCAGCCTCGACCCGGCCGCTTTGAGAATCGCTTCGGCTTCCGCGCGGGCGTTCGACGCGGCCTTGGAGAGGGCCTCGATCTTCATGGACTCCGGGTCGCTGTTTCTGTAGGAGAAGCTTATAACCGGCTCGATCGAGCACTTCATTATGTTCGAGATCGACTTCGAGAGCTTCTCGTTGTCGTTCGGGAACTCGTAGATTATGTTCTGACGGAAGGAGAACCCGTCCGGGACGTTCCTGAACTTGTCGTTCCCGTGCCTGTCCTCGCCGATCTTCTCCTCTCTGAAGTGCTGCTCGATGGCCAGGTCGGAGGTTTTCAGGCTGTCCCTTGGGATCCCGGCGTCCTCTATCGCGTCCTTCAGGGCGGAGGTGCTGTCGGCCAGCGCCTGGGCGGCCTCCTTGAAGGTCTTCGCCACCCCCTGAACGCTTGACGTGACCGTGGTTATGTCGGCGGGGGCCGTCACCGTCGCCG
>JAFZXW010000234.1 GCA_017616575.1 Candidatus Methanomethylophilaceae archaeon | reverse complement strand
CTCCCGCCGGGGATATCGGCGGTGGTCCTGGGCCGCGAGGCTTACGAGAACCGGATCCTCCGCAACGATTCCCATCTGTATTATTTGGACCTCAAGCGCCACATAGAGGATCAGGCCAGGGGGCAGACCCCGTTCACCCCGGCGGTCGGGACGCTGATGGAGATGAACGTCGCCCTCCGCGCCATCGACCGCGCCGGGATAGAGAAGTCCGTGGAGCGCGCCGCCCGCCTGGCCAGGTATTTCAGGAAGAAGGCCGCCGAGAGGGGCATCGGAATTCCCGGATACCCCCTGTCGAACGCCGTCACCCCTGTCCTCCTGGACTCCGGGGCGTACGACGTCTTCCTCAGGCTGAAGGACGGGTACGGGATCGTGGTCACCCCCAGCGGCGGAGACCTCCGGGACAGGATGCTCCGCGTGGGGCACATCGGAAACCTCTCCGAGGAGGACTACGACGCCCTCTTCGAGGCGCTGGACGAGGTCCTCGGGCTGAAAGGAAGATAAGCGAAAGGACGGAAGGGCCATCAGAGATGTCGGACGACGGCGGATTCTTCGACAGGACGCTCGTTAACACGGTCGCCAACGTGGTCAAGACCGTGGTCATGGCGATAATAGGCGTCATGATGGTCCCGTACTACCTGGACGTCCTGGGGATGTCCACGTACGCCGTGATACCCCTGGCCGCCACCATGACCTCCTACGTCATGATAATGGCGGAGTCGTTGACCGAGGCCTGCTCCAGGTATTCCATAATGGCGGTCGGCACCGGCGACCGGAAGGAGGCGTTGAAGACTTTCAACTCCGCCTTCTTCGGAATCCTGAGGGTGTGCGCGATTCTGGTCCCGGTCATAATCGCGTTGTCGTACGCGTCCCCGTACGTCTTCAACGTCGGCCCCAACGCCGCTGCGGACGTCCAGATCCTCTTCCTGTCGGTTCTGACCTCTTCTCTTATAGTCGTCGTGACGTCGTCGTTCTCGTTCGTGTTCGACGCGTTCAACCGCATGTCGCATCTGTTCATCACGAAGATGCTGTACTCCGTGATACAGGTCCTGGGAGTGTTCCTGCTGTTCAGCCTCGGGACCCCCTCCCTGGTCGATGTCGGCGTCTCCTATCTCGTCTCGGCGGCCGTCTTCTTCATCCTCACGTTCGCGCTGGCCAAGAGGACGTATCCGGTGCTGAGGATCAGGCGCCCCTGCTACGACGGCGGCCTGTTCAAGAAGATGGGCTCCCTCGGGGCGTGGACCATCGCCCAGAAGGTCGGGGGGCTGCTGTACATCCAGGCGTCCATCGTCCTGGTGAACGTCTTCGTGGGCGAGGAGGCCGGCGGAGGCTTTGCGATCGTCGCCTCCCTGGTGTCGATGATGCACACGGCCAGCTACTCCCTGACGGTCTCGCTGGAGCCGTCCATCTACCGCCTGTACTCCGACGGGGACATGGAGGGGCTCCGCTCCCTGCTGAGGACGTTCGTGAAGCTGGTCGCCCTCCTGTTCGCGATGCCGACGGCCTTCCTGCTGGTCTTCGCCCCGGACGTCATGACTGTCTGGGTGGGGGAGGAGAACGTCGGCCTCGGCGAGCTGTTCCGGGTGGCCATGGTCGGCGACGTGGCGGTCTGCGCCTCCACCGTGGTGGAATGCGTCCCGATCGTTATGCTGAAGATGAGGAAGATAACCGGATTCACGATCCTGGCCGGCCTAGTGAACATCGCTCTGTCCGCCGTCATCATGTGGGCGGGAGGGGGCTCCATGTCCGCCATGTGCGTCTGGGCCGTCTGCATAACGTCGCTGGCGCTGTTCACCCTGGCATACGTGGGCGGGATAGCCGGGACCTCCCTGCTGCCCCGCCTCGGCGTCGGATACGCGATTTGGGCCGTCTGCCTGGCGGCATACTGGCTTGCTTCCGCCGTCGTCGACCTCGGCTCCGGGTGGCTGATCCTTTTCGTCGCCGCGATCGTCGCCGCCGTCATCCATCTTTTCATCGTGTCCCGTCTTCTCGATCGCGACGAGAAGGACGAGATCTCCAAGTACGTGCCAGGGTCGGTAAGAAAGTACCTTGACATGATGTGGCGACGTCGGTCCAGCCTCTTGTACAGGACGGCGAACCTGAATGCCGATCCCAGCCCGTAGCCGATCCCGTAAAGGAAGACGAAGAGCCACATCTAGTCCAGGAGCGCGAAGACGACTATCAGTGTCATCATGTTGGTGAACGTAAGGGGGTTGAGGGTCATCATCTTGCGGAACCATCCTCCGATGGCCTCCCCCTCGATCTCCGTGCTGGAGCCCACGGTCTCCTGCGGCTTGACCCTGCGGTAAAGGGTGGGCATCAGCATGATGAGGACGCATCCCAGGCCCCCTGCGACCCCCAGGCCGATGTACGCCTCCGGGGGAAGGATGTCGAGATAAGGGCATCCGCCGGTCCTCCAGACTCCGATCCCGGCGCAGATGAACAGCAGAGGATAGTTCACGGAGTGGTTTATCAGGTCCATGAACGCCCCGCGGGACGAACTCATCCCCTTGAGCCTGGCTATCCCGCCGTCGGTGTAGTCCAAGGCGTACCCGAACAGCCATCCGAGGCCGGCTATGACGTTGAGGACCCAGTCGTTGAAGAGCAGGAGGAGCGAGGAGGCCAGCATCATGAGCCCCCAGGCCCAGGTGATCTGGTTGGGGGTGACCCTGGTCTTCACGAGCACCCTCGCCATCTGGTACCCCAGGTAGGCGAAGACGTGCTATCCGGTGAAGTACTCTCCTTCGCAGTTTATGGAGGCCCTTACCTCCTCCTTCGTGAACGCCACGTCCCGCCCTAGGCAGTACGCCCTATAACCATTTTCCGCAATACGATACCATTTATTACTCCAATGGCATGGAAGGGGGAGAGCTGGAGGCTTCGCCCCTGGCCATGGAGGTTCGCCGATGCTGAGGAGACCGGACGCCGTCGCCGTGATGTCGGTGGCCCTTTGCGGGCTGATACTCGTGGGGGCCCTGGTCGCCTACGTTCCGGGCCTGTACACCTACGGGGCGGACGCGGAGATATCCGACGGCACTTGCCGTTACACTGCGGAGTCGTCGGGGTCCCAGCCTTATTCCGTCGTAGTTTTGTCCCACGGGGGCCTCCCGGCGGTCGACGACCTGCGCATCTATATCGACCCGACCCACGAGGAGTACTACCGCGAGGCGTACGAGGGGAGCCGCGCGTACGGCCTGGAGCAGGAGTACTACGCGGAGCAGATCACGAAGCTGGCCTCGATCAGGGGGTTCCACGGGGCGTCCGAATGCGGTCCCTCCGAGTTGTCCGATTATCTGGAAAGCACCATGTCCAATCCATACGGCCACGGCGTGATGGTGATGACGTACGCCCTCCCCGCCGAGGTCTATTCCGGCAGTCCTTCCGACCCTATCCTGGAATGGGTCAGGGCCGGCGGGACGCTGTTCTGGATGAGCTCCGAGATCGGCCGCTATTACGTGGACGGCTCCGGCCTCCACGAGACGCATGGGGGGCAGGCGCTTTTCCTCGGCGGCAAGCAGGTGAACGTCACTCCCCGCGACGCCGACCGGTCCTCCTCGGACCTTACCGATGCGTTGTCGATAAGGAGCGGGAGCCTGATGTTCTCGATCCCGGCCGACGGCGGCCTGGCCCTCGGGTTCGGCGACGGAGAGTACTCCAGCATAGTTTTCACGCCTCTCGGGAAAGGGGCGGTCTGCGTCCTGGGCGGCGGGTTCGACATGAACCAGCTCGACGATTTAGGGCAGATACTCGGCGCAGGGGTGAACCTGGGGACGTCTCTGGTCTCCGTGCGCGAAGGGACCACCGACGCCTCGGGGGAGCTGGAGATGGGAGGCGGCGACTCCGTCTACATCTACATCGGCGGCACGTACGCGAGATACGGGGAGGATTTCCGTGCCTGACGTCCGCGGCTTCGTCGACCGGCATCCGTTGGCGCTCATCCTGGCCGTCGGCGTGGCGATCCGCCTGGCCCTGGCGCCGATAGCGTTGCCTTACGACCTCGACTACTGGGCGCTGGTCGTTCGCAACTTGCAGGTGGGGGAGGGCCTGTACGGGATAGAGGGATACTTCTACGCCCCGGTCTGGGGTTACGTCCTTGCCCTGTCAGGGGTCTTCCAGACCTTCCTCCTGGACCTGGGGGAGACTTCGGAGAGGGTGGCCGAGGCCATCTTCACCGAGGACATCGTCGGCTACAGGCTGTCCGCCACGGTCCCGTCTGTCGCCTTCAACTACGTGATCAAGCTCCCGCTGATCCTGTGCGACGTCCTGCTGGCGCTTTCCGTTTACATCCTGTCCAAGCGCCTGATGGACGAGAAGAAGGCCGTGAAGGCGACCGCCCTGGCCTTCCTGTGCCCCCTTTCCATCGGGGTGACGTCGTTCATCGGCATGCCCGACACGATCTCGGCGCTGTTCATGGTGCTCACCGTCGTCCTCCTGATGGACAGGCGCCTGTTCCTGGCGGGGATGACGTTCTCCGTCGCGGTATGGGCCAAGTTCTTCCCGGCGTTCATGATCTTCTGCCTGGTGTCGTACGTGCTCGTCCGGAGCGATGACAAGAGGGACGCCCTGAAGGGCGTGGCCATGTCGGCCCTCGGGTTCCTGGCGATGACCGCGGCCCTGTTCCTCCCGCAGATCCTCGAAGGCAACGTGGACAGGTGCTTCCAGTTCATATTCGACAGGGTTTCCGTGTCTGCCTCCGGGACGCTTCTGGACTCGTTGGAGTCGTTCTCCCGCGCGGCCGTGTACATCGCCGCCCTGGCAGGGTCGATCATCCTCTCGTTCAGGCTGTTCAAGTCCGGCAGGGACAACTGCGACCGGAACCTGGTGATGTACTGCTTCGCGATCGCGCTCATCTGCCTCCTGTACCCTCCGGCGCCCCAGTACGCGGTCATCCTGGTGCCGTTCCTGGCCGTCGTTGCCGCGCAGGACAGGCGCTATATGATCCCATGGTGGGTGCTTTCGATAGCCTCCGTGGTGTTCTTGACGCCGACCAACGCGGACATGCTGCTTCCGTTGGCGGCATGGACCGACCTTCTCAGCGTGGAGTCGGCGATGGAGGCCTTCAGGGCGTTCAGGACAAGCCTCGGCCCCTTCACGGTCATGGATTTGTATTACGTGGCGGGAGGGGCGCTGCTGTACCTGTCGATAGCCATCGCCGCCCTGATGCTGTTCAAGGAGACGGTGTGGAGACATTACCATCAGAAAAACGAAGGATGAAGGGGGACGGGCCCCCTTTGATAGGGTTTCAGTAGACGGTCTGGGAGACGCACTCGACGCCCTCGATGCCGTTGATGGAGTGGAGGGCGTCCTCGAGCTTTCCTCCGACGGACTCGTCCGAGTCGTCGATGAGGAACCCGGCGTTGATCTTCATGAGTCCGAAGGCGACGGGCGCGATCTTGGTCTCAAGGAGCTTCACGCCGGCGGGAAGGACGGAGGGGAGGTCCTTGATTATAGCCTCGAGGTCGATGTCGGTGCTCTCGGGCATGAGGTCGTATCCTGCAACGATCTGTCCCATCTCAGCACCTCACGGTCCGATGAATCCGCATTTCTTGCATTCGTAGGAAACGCCCTGGTCGCGGCACTGGTCGCACCTTCCGATCTCGTATTCGCCGCACTTGGGGCATTTGAAGAAGGTGTTGCCGTGCCCGACGAGCCTCTTACCGCATGAAGAGCATATTTTGTCGGCTGCCATGCGCGTGCGATATTGGTCATCATATATAAGAGGGATGTTCGGGCCCATAATTTGGTGATGCCGTCCGCCTTGGGAACGTCGCTCCTGCGGGAAGTCGATGACGTTCATCATCTCCTTTCCACCAGAACGGCAACAAAATCCGTTTCGTGCCTTCCCGCACTTCCCATGATGCGAATCGATTCGGTCGATCGAACCTGTACGCGTTTTAATCGTTCGGACTCGGCCGTCCTGGTATTTCGGCGACTATAAAGAATTCGTTTTTAGGCATGAGGTCGATGGCCGGTTCAGCCCAATCGAAAACCGTCGTATTTATGCCCGCTCCGTCACGGGCCGTATCTACGCACGGTTGATATCCGAGTAAGGCGTTCTACGCGCAGGTGCTACGATGAAGATACACGCTGATTGCGTCCCATGTCTGATGAGGCGCGTCCTGTTCCAGTCCAGGCTGGACGGGCGTTCCGACGATTATGCTTCGGTGGAGGCCGGGCTGAAGGCATTCGCCGCCAATATCAGTCCCGACAAGACCACCGTCGAGGTGGCCACCGCCGTCCACGCCGCCTGCTACGCCAGGCTGTCCACCGAGGATCCTTACAGGAAGATCAAGGCGAACGCCGACATCGTGGCGGACAGGCTCGTGCCCTGCGCCCAGGCGTACGTGGACGCGTCCGAGGACCGGATGGACGCCGTGCTTCTAGTGTCGGCGGTCGGCAACATCATGGATTTCGGCTCCGCCGCCCAGGCCATAGACGACCCGGAGGAGTTCGAGCCCATCTTCGACAGGCTGGTCTCCGAAGGGCTGGGCTTGTACGACAAGGAGGTCATCTCGTCTTTGATCATGGGGGCCAGGAGCATCCTCTTCTTCTTCGACAACTGCGGCGAGTCGCAACTGGACAGGATATTGATAAGGGAGCTCCGTAAGAAAGGGAAGAAGGTGACTGGAGTGGTCCGCGGGAAGAGCATCCTCGGCGACGTGACCGCGGAGGACGCAGAGAGGTCCGGTCTCGCCATGGACCTCGACAAGCTGCTGGACACCGGCAAGTTCTTCGTAGGCGTGGACTGGGGCTCGATGCCGGAAGGGCTGGTGTCCGAGGTCCTCGTCTCCGACCTGATAATCATGAAGGGGATGGCCAACTACGAGTCCGTCTCCGACATCCAGATCCCCATTCCGATAATCCACATCCTCCGCGCCAAGTGCATCCCCGTGGCGGATTCCATCGGCGTGCCGCAGGGGACGAACGCGGTGTTCGCGGTCCTCAACGGGAGGAGAATGGGCGAATGAGGGTCCGCCAGGCCGTCGTCATGGTCGGGGGCCAGGGCACCAGGCTCCGCCCCTTGACCGAGAACCGTCCCAAGCCGGTCCTGCCGGTGGCCGGGAAGCCGTGCATCTGGTACCTGTTGAGGTCCATGGCGGACGCGGGGATTGAGGAGATATTCCTGGCCTGCGGGTACCGCCCGGAGATGATCTCTGAAGCACTCGGAGACGGCTCCGACCTCGGCGTGAGGTTGGTCTATTCCTACGAGAAGTCGCCGATGGGAACCGGAGGGGCGCTGAAGCTCCTAGAAAGCCGCCTGGACCCCGTGTTTCTTGCAGCTAACGGCGACGTGTTCGCGGACATTGACATAACAGGGCAGATCGCCCGCCATTTCTCCTCCGGCGCGGACGTGACCATAGCCTTGGCTTCCGTGCCGAACCCCTGGGAGTTCGGGGTCGCCAGGGTGACCGGGGACGGGTTCGTCTCCGAGTTCAGGGAGGGGATGAGGCCTCACGAGGTCTTCTCCGACATGATAAACGCGGGGGTGTACGTCGTGGACCGCCGCGTCCTTTCCTTGATTCCGGAGGGGTCGTTCTACGACTTCTCCAAACATCTCTTCCCGGAGATCATTTCCAGGGGCGGAAGGCTCGCAGGGTTCCCTGTCCAAGGCATCTGGATGGACGTGGGGCGCCCGTCCGACTACATGAGGGCCAACATGCTGTTCGTCGAGGAATGCTCCCAGGTCCGGGGGGACGTCTGCGGCGGCACCCTGTCCGGCGTATACATCGGCGACGGGGCCGCGACCTTCGAATCGGATCTGGAGTCGGTCGTGCTGATGGACGGATCCACCGTCAGGGGATGCGGGATCAGGCGCGCGGTGATCCTCGAAAGTAGCACCGTGGAGGGGGCCGTCATCGAGGACAGCATCGTCGGAATGGGATGCAAGATAATGCCCGGGGCCGTCGTCAGGAATTCGGTGTTGGCAGACGGCACCGTGATCGGTCAAGGCGAGGTCAGGGACGACGGACTGAGGCTTCGAGAAACCTGATTCAAAGCCTCTTCGTCGTGCTGACTGGGTCCCAGATGTTCATGTCGTGCTTCCCCTCGGCCACGTGCCTCTTGGCCTCGTTGCGGGCCTTCGTCTCCAGCCTGATGGTGTAAAGCATCTTGAAGGGGTGGAAACCGAGGTCGCGGACGGTGCCGGCGGCCGCTTTCAGAAGGTATCTCCGGTTCCAGGTGGGGATGTCGTAGTCGTACTTGTCCTTCATCGTGCATTCGCCGATGTTGACGCGTATCCTCTGCTTGAGGAAGTCCTCCTCCGTTTCCGGCCCGCGGTTCAGGACGATGGCGTCGGGGGCGTACGCGCATTTGTACCCCGCCTTTTCCAAGGACATCCTGATGATGTCCTCGTCCGACTGCTGCTCCACGGTCAGACGGGTCCCGATGTCGCGGAAGGCCACCAGCTCCCCTATCTTCGGGTACACCATCGCCACGTGGTGGTGCATGCTCCAGAGCATGTTGACCGCGAATCCGACCTTGTCCTCCTTCCCGTTGGTCGGGACCGGGTGGCCGCCCACCATGCCCATCTTCTCGTCCTCGAAGGGCTTGACGAGGTTCCAGAGGGAGTCCTCCGTGCCCAGGACGTTGTCCGCGTTCAGCATGACGACGATCTCGCAGCTCTTCGCGTCCAGGTAGGCGTTGATGGCGGAGTTCTTCCCTTCCCTCTTCTCCTGGCGTATGAGCACTATGTTCCCGTGCTCCTTCTGGAGCGACCTGACGATGTCGTCCGTGCCGTCGGTGCTGCCGCTGGATACGACTATGACCTCCTTCACATCGGCGCCGTGCGTGTTCTGGGCGTAGACGGAGCGGATGCTCCTCTCTATGTTTTGCGCCTCGTTGTATGCGCATATCCCCACGGTTACATCCATCAGACCGTGCGTCGCAGTGTTTACTATGATAAATAGTCTTACAGGGTTCCAAGCTCATGCGCGACGTCTGAGATTCAACACCCCCTGACTTAAACCCGTTAACTCCTATTTTTCGCATAGATTGTCTTGTTTT
>JAFZXW010000233.1 GCA_017616575.1 Candidatus Methanomethylophilaceae archaeon | reverse complement strand
CGTGGTCAAGATCGTTTGGGAGCAGACGGGCAGCGGCGGCGAAGACGGCGGGAAGGCCTCCTTCCTCGACGAGATGAAGTCCTGGCTCGAGAAGGCCGAGAAGGAGCCCTGGTGGATCGCGCTGATAATAGCGCTGCTCATCCTGCTCCTGCTCCTCGCCTACAGGCGCCACAAGAAGAGGAGGGGGTTCTGACCATGCCCGGCTGGGGCGGCATAGCAAAGGCCCTCCGCGGGCTCTTCCGCTCCGGAGGTTCCACAGCCACATGGACCAAGACCTGGACCTCGAACGGCGTGAAGAACGTCCAGACGGTCACCACCGCCGCGGGCGGCGCGATAAAGGCCGCCGGCTCAACGGCCATCACCTGGGGTAACGCAGCGAAGGTCGCCATCGTCGGCGCCTTCTCCTACCTGTTCCTCACCGGGGGAGCCTCCAACGTCGTCTCGCACGCGCTGGGGATCTCCCCCGAGGCCGCCCAGATCCTCATCGTGTTCGGGTTCGTGGTGATAATGATCCTCGCGACCCGCTACGTCGTGAACTGGATGGTCGCCAGGTACGGCCTGGACAGGGAGAAGCTCGACAAGCCCGCGATCAGGCGCATAGGGAACGTGGCCTGGGACGAGGACACGGGAAGATGGGTCAGGAGGAGGAGCCGATGTACTGGGTCCCCCTCCTGGCCGGCATACTGAACGCCGCCTTCATCCTCGACCTCGTGGCCACCCTGTCCACCGGGGAGTCCCTCGGGTCCCTCATAGGAGGGGCCTCCGGGAACTCCGTGGCGTCCGCGATAGTCGGAGCCATCCCCACGGACCCTCTGGTGTTCTGGGCCGCCGCAGGGTTCATACTGCTGTTCGTCTGCGCCATGGAGTGCCTGGTGATCTACGTCGCCCTGTACTCCGGAGCCGACAGGTGCCCCTGCGATGCGGAGGCGATGCAATGAAGGGGCCCCACCGCGTGGCCCTCGGGCTGCTCATATTCGTGATGGCGGCTTGGATGTCCCCCTACATGGCCGACGTGCTGGACGTTCCAAGCACTATAGTCTATCTGACGTTCGGAGGCACGCTCTCCTTCGTCGCTGGGATGCTGTTCTACTCGGGGGTGAGGACGTGGAGGCGAGCCACGGCATCCGCCGCATGGCCTCCTCCATCCCCTCCCTCGGAGGACGGCCAGACGATCCCGCCGACGGCAAGGTATCACTATAGTTCGTCATGGTCCCCGTGAGCGATCTCATGGACGAGGACGTCCCCGCCGACGGCGAGGAGGAAGACTACACGGAGGACTACATCGCGATTCCCATATGGGAGGTGATCAGGTGAACGCGCTTGTGCCGGTCCTGATGCTGCTGGTCGCGGCATGGTTCTTCCGCATGGCCTTCCTGAGGACCAAGGCGAGGATGGACACGGAGGTCAGGGATGTCGTCTGAGAACGTCGGCCGCGCCCCCGACCCCCCGGAATTCGACGAGGACGAGGAGCCCCAGCCCCTCCCCGAGGAATTCTACTCCTCCCCGCGCAGGAGCGTGTGGGAGACCGTCCGCAGGTGGGCGCTCCCGGCGTCGCTGTGCGTGACGGCTGTCTCCGTGTGCTGCCTCGCGTTCGGCACCGACGCCGTGGTCGCGTTCCTGAGGGAGTGCTGGCCCGTCGCCCTGGCCCCCTTCGCGGGATGGATCCTCGGAGTCTGGGCCGCCAGGACCCTCTACGTCCCCACCGGGAGGGTGGTCGTCACCGTCGACCCGGAGACCCACACGTTCCGCGCGGTCTTCATTCCCGACGCGATGTTCCGCTTCTTCGAGCAGTCCGGGAACAATGTCCTGTACCACAGCCCCTCGGGGATGCCGGTGTACCTAGCGGAACGCATCGACACCGAGAGGGGCACCATCGACTACAGCTGGGTCCACGAGCTCGGGGCGTTCGAGGTTATGACCAGGGAGGAGGCCTTCGTCAACTGGAGGGACACCCTGGAGGAGGTCCTCCGGGAGAACCTGCAGCTGATGGACCATCCGCACGTCATCGGCCTGGGCTTCGCAAGGCGCTGCCTGAGGGACCAGCTCGACGAGATCGCCGACGCTCTCGGCCTGACCGGCACGAACTTCACGAGGGACAGGACCCCGGAGTCCCCGGGACTCCCCGATCCACCGGCTCCGCAGGGCATGTTCGCGGAGGGGCCGTTCGATGAGCAGAGCCGTCGACTACGTCTCCGAGATGGAGCACGGCCTCGTCATAGCCGTGGGGTCCGGGAAGCAGGGGAAGTCCTGCTCCCTGCACTCGCTCATCGCCATGTGCTGGCCGGGGAGGCCCGTGTACATGCTCGATCCGATGGAGTACGACGTCTCCATGTTCCCAGGCTACCGCCGGGTCGCCGAGGCGAGGGAGATCCCCGTCGGGGCGGTCGCGGTGATAGAGGACGTGAACCGCATCTTTCACTCCCGCGGGTCGTCGAAGAACACCGACATCCAGGGATGGCTGTCGATCATCTCTCACAGGAGCAACGTCGTCTGCCTCACGACGCAGAACATGGCCGACACGGACATCGCGTTCGTGAGGAGCCAGGACGTCGTGGTGATGAACAAGCGCATGCACGAGGAGGACCTGATGTTCGAGAGGCCGGAGTTCAAGGACTCCCAGGCCACCGCCAACTTCTGGATCGACCGCGCCTGCGCCTTACACCCGAGGACGGACCGCAGGGCCTGGTGCTTCTTCCCCAGGTTCCGCGAGTGCGTCTCCATACCGAAGGTCCCGTGGTGGTCCTACAGGAACAGCCACATGCTGAGGGACGTGAGCCTGTGACGGTCCGCGTCGCCTCGGATTCGGAAACCGACAGGATCCTCTCGATGAGGGCCTCGTCCCTCATCCCCCTGCCGCCGGAGGTCTGCCTCGCCGACCCACGGGAGTCCAGGGGCTACTTCCGCATGGCCGCGTTCTACGACGCCTACGGCCTCGGGTCCCACCCCGTGGTCTCCCTGCTGAAGGGGGAGCGCGTGAGCTCGATGATGGCCTCCGCCCTCTCGGGGGCGGACCATCTGGACCGCGTGTCGCACTACGGCGCCTGGCTCGGTAGGTCCACGGTCGTGAT
>JAFZXW010000232.1 GCA_017616575.1 Candidatus Methanomethylophilaceae archaeon | reverse complement strand
CGGTGGTCCCGGAGGTGTACAATATGACGAAGGCGTCCTCCGGCGCGGGGGACGGGAACTCGTCCGCCTCCGGCAGGGAGCCTATCTCGTCCGTGTAGAGGATGTCGCCGTCGTAGCTCCTCACCAGCCCGCGGAGGGCCCGGTCTGCGATCAGCAGCCTCGCCCCGGCGTCGCGCATCATGAACAGCAGGCGCTCCTCCGGATAGGTCGGGTCCAGGGGCTGGTAGGCCGCGCCCGCCATCTCTATCCCGAGCGCCGCAAAGACCATCCCCGGGGACCTGTGCACCAGGACGGCGACGAACTCGTTCCGACCGATTCCCTTGGAGCGCACGTATCCTGCGATGCGGCCAGCGGCGGAGCCCAGCTCACCGTAGGTCATGGACCTCCCCTTGTGGACGACCGCCGTGGCGTCTGGGCGCTCCTTAGCATTCTTCCTGAACCTGTCCAGGGCGGTTACGGACGCGTCGTAGGGAGAATCGGTGTCATTGAGCCTGCGATAAGCCTCCTCGGTGCTCTCATCCGCGAGCGAGACCTCCTTGAGCTTGGAGCTGGACATGAACTCCGAGAGCGCCCTGTCGAACGCCCTGACGAGGGAGCCGATAAGCTCCGGCGTATACCTTTCCTTGTCGTACTCGACCCTGTACCGGATTTTCCCATGGTCGGAAATGACCTGGAAAAGGATGGGCTCCTTCACCTCGGAAAGGCTCAACGGAACCGGCTCCGAAGGCAGCCCGCAGAAGCTGTCCATCGACAGGCCTTCGCCCTGGTAGACGAACAGAACGTCCGCCTTGGCGCCCAGCTCGCGGCTGGCCTCGGCGAAGGAGTACAGGTCGTTGGACATGCTATCGACCAGCTGCCTGCCCATGGCCTCGCACAGGCGAAGAGGAGGCATGGACAGGTCGGAGACGTCGCAGACCACCGGGAGGGTCTTGACGTACATGGATATGGAATCGGCGATCCTGGAATCGCTCCTGCCGTTGTATACGGTCGCGAAGACGGAATGGTCGTTCCCGTTGAACGCGGCGAGGACGTGGCCGAACGCAGAGCACATCATCGCGTTGACGGTTATACCGGCGCCATCGCAGTACCTGCACAGCTCCTCAGCCGGCACGCTGCCTTCTGCGAGGAGCTCCCCGTCGGATGCGGGGGCAGGCCCGCGCCTGTCGCCCTTGAGGAGGAAGTCCCTGTCGCGGCCGGACAGGAGGTCCTCGTAGTACTTCCTGGCGACGTTCAAAGCTTCGCCCTTCCGCTCGTCCTCCTCCTTGAGGGCTGCCTCGAAGCCGCTGAACCTCTCAGGCTCCAGCTCCTCGCCGGCATACGCCCGGGATATGGCGTCCATGAGTATGTGTGTGGAGGCGCCGTCGCTGATTATATGATGCAAGTCGGCCAGAAGGTACTCCCCGTCCGCATGGATGATCTTGAAGCGGAACAGCCTCGACCCCATCAGCTGGAATGGCTGGACCAAGTCCGGCTTCACGGATTCCAGGCTGTCGGCGGTGACCTCCTCTATCTCGTCCTCGGAGAACTCCCTCAGGCCCTTCCCCCTCATGCGGATGTCGCCCGAGTCGCTCATGAACAGCTCAGTGGTAACGAACGGGTGGGCGGCAACCGCCTTGACGATGGCGGCCTTGAGCCTGGCGGTGTCGATGCCGTCGTCGCACTTCACCAGAATGGGGATGTTGTAGACGGTGGACCCCGGCATGGACATGCACTCGACGAACACGCCCTCCTGGGACTTCGTCAAGGGATAATCGTCCTGGACGGGATACTCCTTAGCAGGTGCCGAATTCAATACGAAGCTCTCAAGCTTCTCAACCGTGCAGTTGTCCTTCACATCCTTGGAGCGGAACGGGATCCCGAACTCCTCCGACAGCAGCGTGTTCAGCCGTATGGAGCTGATGGAGGTCAGCCCGGCCTGGAATAGGTCGGTCTCTATACCGAACCCGTCGGTGCCCAGAACGTCGGACGCGATCTTGAATATCCTCTTCTGCAGGTCGGTGGAGGGCGGCGTGACCTTCCCGAAGTCGATGGCGGGAGCCGGCAGCTTGCGCCTGTCCACCTTCCCGTTGACGGTCATCGGAATCTCGTCCAGCTGCATCGTGACGGCTGGAACCATGTAGGCCGGCTTGGTGCTGGCGATGAAGTCGCCCAAGGCCTTGACGTCGACCTTCCCGTCCGAGACCACGTACGCGGCGATGAGCTTCCCGCCGGAAGGCGCGTCGAAAGCCTGGACGGTGGCGTCCTTTATTCCCTCGAAGCTGCGGACGGCGGCCTCGACCTCCCCCAGCTCTATCCTGAACCCGCGGACCTTCACCATGCCGTCGCGGCGGCCGACGTAGTCCACGTTGCCGTCCGGGAGAAGGCGGACCACGTCCCCCGTCCTGTACAGGCGGCGGTGCCCCGGATCGTCGGAGAGCGGGTTGGGGACCACGGTCTTCGCGGTCTTCTCGGGGTTGTTCAGGTACTCCCTGAACACCTGCGGCCCGCTGATGCACAGCTCCCCGCAGGCCCCGACCGGGACAAGCCTGTCGCTCTTGTCTAAAACATACAGCCTTACGTTGGAGTTCGGCCTCCCGATCGGGATCAGCGGAGTGGCGTCCCTCACTATGAACGAGGAGACGTTGACGGTGCACTCCGTAGGCCCGTAGATGTTGTAGAAGTCCACCCAGTCCGAAGGG
>JAFZXW010000231.1 GCA_017616575.1 Candidatus Methanomethylophilaceae archaeon | reverse complement strand
GGGACCTTGTCTATCCATCCGACCTCCTGCAGCTCGGTGAGGGCCTTGTAGACCGCCCAGATGTTCGCGGCGTTGCCCACAGGCAGGATTATCCTGTCGGGGACGTCGTAGTCCAGCTGGTCCATTATCTCGAACAGGACCGACTTCTGGCCCTCGGGGCGGTACGGGTTGATGGAGTTGAGGAGGTACAGCTTCCTCTCGTCGGCCATCCTCCTGGCGAGCGCGAGGGCGTCGTCGAAGTTGCCGTCGATGGAAAGGACCTTGGCGCCGAAGAAGAGGGCCTGGGCCAGCTTCCCCATGGCGACCTTCCCGGACGGCAGGAACACCGCGCACTTCATGCCGGCCTTTGCGGCATACGTGGCGAGGGAGGCGGACGTGTTGCCGGTGGACGCGCACCCTACGACCTTTGCCCCCAGCTCCTTCGCGTGGGAGACACCGATGGTCATGCCCCTGTCCTTGAAGGAGCCGGTCGGGTTCAGGCCCTCGAACTTCACGAACGCGTTCTCCACGCCTATCTCCTTCCCAAGGGCCTTCACAGGATACAGGGGGGTCCCGCCTTCCTGGATGGAGACCTTGTGGGCCGGGTCCACAGGCATGAACGGGGCGTACCTCCACACCCCCAAGGGAGACTTGCGGAGGTCCTCGGGCCTTATCTCCTTGACTTTCTCAAGATCCATCTTGACCGTCAGCAGCCCGCCGCACTTAGGGCAGGTGTTCACGAACGGATCCTCTATCTTCGAACCGCAATCCCAGCAGATTACTTCATGTGCCGCCATTTCAAATCCTCCTGCATCCCGAACCGCATCCGGTGACCCAGGTGTCGCATTTCATCCCGTTCTCGGCGTACAGCGCCTTTATGCTCTCGGCGATGGGCGCGCCGTCGTGGGAACTCTTGTCGTAAAATGATATGATGCAAGGCCCGGAGCCGCCGAGGAAGGACACCAGGGCCCCATGGGACATGGCCGCGGACTCCGCCTCCTTCAGATGGGGCACCAGGTGCGCCCTGGCAGGCTCGAACACCGCGTCCTTGACGGAACGCCCTATCAGGCCGAGGTCCCCCGTCGTCATAGCGTAGACGAGGCAAGAGGCGTTCCCCACGTGGAACACCAGGTCCTTGACGGAGACCTCCTTGGGCAGGACCGCGCGGGACTCCTTAGTGGGGACCAGCACGTCCGGCATCGCCACCACGACGCCCAGGTCCTTCGGGGGCTTGATGCTGACGACCTCAAAGGGCTCATATGACCTTATGATGGTGAACCCGCCGAGGACGCAGGGCGCCACGTTGTCGGCATGGAATCCGCCGGAGGTGACGTCCTCCGCATGCGCGGCGCAAAGGACGACCTCGGTGAGACTGAGCTTCTCGCCGCAGAGGATGTGGGCGAGGAACGCGCCGCCCGCCGCCGACGCGCCGGACGAGCCTATGCCGCTGCACGGCCTGATGCCTTTCTTGATCTTGATTTCGATACCGAAATCGGCCCCGCACCTCTTGAGGACCTCCGCGGCCGCGATGCTCACCGAATTGGACTCGGGGTCGGTGGGTATGGAGTCGGAACCGGGGCCGGAGACCTCGGATATGACGATGCCGGAGGGGATCTTCCTGCCCTCGATGACGTCGTACGGTTCTTCCAAAGATATTCCGAAAATGTCGAAGCCCGCCCCTATATTCGATGTCGTGGCGGGCGCAGCGATTCTGATCCATTCCTCTGCCATCGCCTCACGCGCTCCTGTCCGCACGTACCGCACGGTATTAGATAAGCCTGCCTACCTGCACGCGCGCCTTTTTTATTAAGGCGGACGTCTTCGCTGAGGACATGGAAGCCGAGGTCGCTGGCATCAGGGGCGACGCCCCGTTCGACAGGATAATCCAGCATTTCGTGTCCCTCGGAGGGGACTGCGTTCTCATGGACCCGGGCATGGTGTGCGGGAAAGACCATGTGCTCTCGGCGCTCATGCACGCGGAGAGGGCGTTCGCGGAAGGCACGAACAGGTCCAGAACGATTCTGACCGAGATAATCATGTATTGCGCCTGGGAGAGGCAGATCGGTAAGGCCGTCGCCAAGATGAAGCCCAAGGAAGGCCGGAACGAGTACGTCGCGCTGGTCCTCGGCGTGAAAGACCTGCGCCTGGACGTGATAGGGATGGAGAGGGACGACTCGCTCATAGAAGCGACGCCCGGGAAGGCCGCATCTCTGGGGCTGGACGACCCCTTCCTGTCCTTCGAGGACCAGGCGGTGGAGAACGTCGCTGCGGTCGAGCTCTTGAAGCAGCGATCGCCTGCGGATCCCGCCAGGGAACGCCTTCCTGACCTCCGCCTAGAGCACGTCCAGATTACCAGGGTCGGCAGCCGCCAGGACAGGGCCGCCGTTCTCGTAGTCCAAAGGCCCGTCCAAGGAGCGCACGAGGCCGCCGGCCTCCTCCAGTATCACGGACGCCGCCGCGAAGTCCCAGGGGCTGAGCCTGGCCTCGAAGAACATGTCCCCCGCGCCCTCGGCCAGCATGCACAGCTCCACGGCGGCGGTGCCTATCCTGCGGATGTCGTTGCATTGCGGGTACAGGCTCTCGCTGACCTCGAAGCACTTGCTTGAGATCGACTTGTCGTATGCGGACCAGGCGGTGAAGAACAGGCACTCGCCCAACGGACGCCTGCGGACGTTTATCGGGATCCCTCCCTTGAAGGCGCCCTTTCCCTTCTCGGCACAATACATGGCGCCGTTGAACGGATTGTGCACTACCCCTGCTAAAGGCTTGCCGTCCTTCATCAGGGCCACGGATATCCCTGTCTCCGGTATCCCCCTGGAGAAGTTCGCAGTCCCGTCGATGGGGTCCACTATCCAGGTGTAGCCTTTCTCGAGGATGCGCGCCTCGTCCCCCTCCTCGCCCTTGAAGGACGACCCCGGGATCAACGCGGTAAGCTCCCTTCTGAGGAAGCGTTCGTTCTCCACGTCCATGGAGGTCACGAGGTTCTCCTTGGTCCCTTTGACGCTGACCGAGAAGCCCTTGGCGGACCCTACCATCTTCCCGGAACGCATCACTACGTCTACGATATCCGACAGCACGACGGCGGAAACCACGGCAATCATATAAACACTGATTGGAGATACCTTCCCATGGCGTACGAACCGAGCGAGGAATTGAAGAACGAGATGCTCCTGCTGCAACGCAAAGTCGTGGACGACGGCCACGCCGTCCTGGTGGTTTTCGAGGGCAGGAACGAGAGGGTGCAGGAAATCGTCATAAACGAGTTCATGAACCTCATCGACCCTAGGATCGTCACTTACTCCCACTTCACCGCCGAAGGGATGAGGGACGCCAGGGAGATATTCAAGACGATGTCCCACGAGCCGGCGAAAGGGAAGATCGCCGTGTACGACAGGTCCTGGTACTCCTGGATCGACCCCTCCCGCTCCGACCACTCGGACCTCTTCGCGCTGATCGAGGAGCTGGAACGCTACTTCGCCGACAACGGCGTCATCCTCATCAAATTCTTCCTGGACTCCGACGAGAAGGGGAAGGGCATCCCCGAAGGCTGGATGGCTGGGGCCAATGGGACGTTCCTCTCGGACGACCACAAATACGAGATATGGGGGAACAAGACCTCGGCCAAGATACTCTCCAGCACCGCCTCCCCGTACGCCCCCTGGGACGTCGTGAAGGTGGGAGACGTGCTCAAGGCCGGGGAGACGGTTCTCCGTACATTCATGGATAGGGTCGAAGGCAGGATAAAATCGGGATATCCGGCGCCCAAGGAGACGGTCGCCCCCCTGTACGACAACCCCCGCGAGAACCTGGACCTTACTCTCAAGGCAAGCAAGTACAAGTCGGAGCTCATGAAGCTCTCCAAGGAGCTGAACAGGCTGCAGGCGAAGCTGGCGTCCTCGAAATACTCGCTGGTCATCCTCTTCGAGGGATGGGACGCCGCCGGCAAGGGAGGGAGCATCAAGCGCGTCACCCGCCCGCTGAACCCCCGCGGATACTACGTGAACCCGGTCGCGGCCCCCACCAGGGAGGAGGGCCTGCACACGTATCTTTGGAGGTTCGCCACTAAGATGCCCAAGGCAGGCCACATCTCCATCTACGACAGGTCCTGGTACGGGAGGATGATGGTGGAGCCCATCGAGAACTTCTGCACCGAGGAGGAGTACGGCCGCTCCGCCAGGGAGATCCGCACCTTCGAGAAGGTCATGGCGAACTCCGGCTGCATCGTCCTGAAGTTCTGGATGGAGATCAGCCCCGAAGAGCAGCTCAGACGCTTCAACGCCAGGGCCAAGGACCCAGCCAAGCAGTACAAGATCACCGACGAGGACTGGAGGAACAGGGAGAAATGGGACGTGTACGAGGAGTACATCGACCGCATGCTGGCGGCCACCAACACCCCCTTCGCCCCCTGGATAGCCGTGGAGTCCGAGGACAAGAAGTACGGTAGGCTGAAGGTGCTTAAGACTATAGTGGACGCACTCTCGAAGAAGCTAGATTGATTCGTCGATCGACGATATCTGATTTCGACATCATTAAATACGGACGCCCGATAGCCCACTCGTGGTCGACGAGTTCACGCAACGGATAGCGGGGGAGATCGCCCTCTCCCCCAATCCGGGGCGCACGATGAGGAAATGGAGAGAGGAGTTCGGGCTCTCCCAACACCAGCTCGCCGACGCCATGGGCATATCCCATTCGGTCATCAGCGACTACGAGTCCGGAAGGCGCAGGTCCCCCGGGGTCAACGTCGTGAAGAAGATGGTGGACGCGTTCATAGAGCTGGACCTCCAGAACGGGTCCCGGGTCATCTCCAGATACAACCCGGATTTCAAGCTCGAATGCATCATAGCGATGGACGAGTTCCCGGGCGGGACCGACATCGGGAGGGTCGTGGAGGCGATCTCCGGAAGGAACCTGAACCCGGACCTCATGACCAGGAAGATGGTCTACGGGTACACTATAGTGGACTCCGTGAAGGCCATCCTGAGCCTGGGGTCGCAGGATTATCTCAGGATATACGGCGGGAACATCGAGAGGGCGCTGATTTTCACGAACGTCCACTACGGACGCTCGCCGATGATAGCCGTCCGCGCGCACCCGCTCACGCCGGCGATGGTCGTTTACCAGAAGCCGGAGAAGGTCGACCCCCTCGCCGTGAAGCTCGCCCACCTGGAGGGCATCCCTCTGGTGGTGACCGACCTCGACGTCGAGGGGATAGTCTCGAGGATGAACGAATTGAAAGAGGAGCGATACCGATGGAAGTAGGAATCGTAAGTTACGGAGCATACGTCCCCAGGTACCGGATCAAGCCCGAGGAGATCGGGAGGATCTGGGGGGTCGACGGAAAAGCCATGGGGAAAGGGCTGATGATAAACCAGAAGTCGGTCCCGTCCCCCGACGAGGACGTGGTGACCATCGCCACGGAGGCCGCCAGGTACATGATGGCCAGGGTCCCCGACGTGGACCCCGATGACATAGGGGCGATTTATGTGGGATCCGAGTCCCACCCGTACGCCGTGAAGCCGACGGCCACCATCGTGGCAGAGTCCATCGAGGCCACCCCCGCGATGACCGCGGCGGACATGGAGTTCGCCTGCAAAGCCGGGACCGCCGGGATCCAGGCGTGCATGGGGCTCGTCGGGTCGGGCATGATAAAGTACGGCGTGGCCATCGGGGCCGACACGTCCCAGGGAGCCCCCGGGGACGCGCTGGAGTACTCTGCGTCTGCCGGAGGGGCCGCCTACCTGATC
>JAFZXW010000230.1 GCA_017616575.1 Candidatus Methanomethylophilaceae archaeon | reverse complement strand
TGAGGGCCGTCAGAGGCCTCAAGGACGAGTGCGGTGGGTTCGAGTGCTCGGACGTTCTGGGAAAGGCGGTGGTGGCCTCCTTCGGGCGCCATACAGAAGGCAGGGACCTCATGGCTTGCATCCTAGAGATCGAGGGCTTCGAAGTGATGAAAGCGGAACGCGACACGCCCATGAAGGACGTGGTCGGCATGTGCATAGACCCGGACGTCTCTGTATTGTGCCTCTCGGTGCAGACCACCTACGACTGCCCCGAGTTTCTGGAGGTGGACGGGTACATGAGGGACTCCGGCATCAGGGACAGGATCGTGTTCAACGCTGGAGGGTCCCCGATAACCCCCTGCCTCGCGGAAAAGGCGGGATGCGACGTCTATTCCGATACGGCCGTCGGCTCGGTCAAGATCATAAAGGAAGAGGTCTTGAGAAGGAAGGGCAGGTTCCGCGACAATCTTCTTTCGGACTCACATGAACCCGCCGAGGGCGAAGTTGAACGCCGTCCCTATCGCCACCGCGACGCCGAAGGTGGTCAACGACACGGCTATCGTCTCCTTCAGGCCGAGCTCCCTGAACATCGCCATCATGGTCGCGAGGCAGGGCATGTACACGGACATGACGATGCCGAACACCACGAACTGCCTGGCGTCCATGAAGGCCGTGATGTCTGTGATCCCCTGCGCCGCGGCCAGGATCACCAGCATCCCGTAGGACATCTCCTTCCTCAGTATGCCGGCGATGAACGCGATTATGGTCACCGGCGGCAGCCCCAGGAGCCCTGCCGTGAGCCACGACATGGGGCCGACCAGGGAGTCCAGCAGGTTGAACTGCATTAGTATCTCGATGACTATGCTCCCGACGATCAGGAGGGGGACGGCCAGCTTGAAGAAGTCGTTGGTCCTGTACCACATCTTCAGGAGGACGTTCTTGGCCCCCGGCATCTGAAGCTCCGGGAGCTCCATCGCCAGGCTGGAAGGCTCGTACTTCAGCCTTCTGTTCAGGATCGTCCCCGACACGAACCCCAGCGTCATCAGGACCGCGAAAATCACTGCTATCCAAACGATCCCGGCGTATCTGCCGGTCACGCCCGTTATGGTCGCGAGCTGCGCCGAGCACGGGACCGCCATGCAGACTATGGTGCACAGGATCGTCCTCTCCCTCTTCGAACGGACCGCCCGGGTGGCCAGTATGGCCGGGACGTTGCATCCGAACCCCACCATTATCGGGATGAAGGCGTTGCCGTGAAGCCCCAGCCTGTGCATGGAGCGGTCCAGGAGGATGACCGCCCTCGGCAGGTATCCCGAGTCCTCGAGCAGTCCGAGCACTATGTAGAAGACCATTATGTAAGGGATGACCAGGCCCAGGATCGCGCCGAGGCTCCCGTCGATCCCCGCGAACACCGCCTCGCCCAGGTCTCCCCCGATCTCCCTTCCGAAGTCTTCGAGGGAAGTCCCCACGAGGCCCGTGTACAGCGTGTC
The DNA here is from genome assembly GCA_017616575.1 of Candidatus Methanomethylophilaceae archaeon. GTDB lineage: Archaea > Thermoplasmatota > Thermoplasmata > Methanomassiliicoccales > Methanomethylophilaceae > Methanoprimaticola. The sequence continues at coordinate 6,181 of JAFZXW010000230.1, read as the reverse complement.
CACGGCGTCGGCCAGCAGCCCTCCCACCACGATCAGGCAGAGGAAAGTCAAAGCCAGCACGCAGACCAGGATCGGTATCCCGGTGGCCGGCGTGATGGTCATCTCCGATATCCTGTCCTTCCTGGAGACGCCGCCGACTATGGGCTCGACCGCGGACATCGCGATGACGTGGGCGTCGCCGTACCTGTCGCGGGCGATGTGGACGTCCAGCATGTCCCCGTGGGTCTCTCTGAACTCCGAAGAAACCCTGCGCACGAACGTTTCGACCTCGGGGGACTCCCTCTTCACGAACATGTCGAGGCCTTCCAGCATCTTGACGGCGGAGCCCCATGACAAGGACCCGTCGATGGACGTCATGGATTCGATGTACCCCATGATGTGGCCGTCGTACCTGGTCCTGTAGCCGGATACGGATGCCTCGCCCGCCGAGATGCGCTTCAACAGGCCGTCCACGCCTTCCCCGGTCTTCGAGGAGACCGGGACCACCGGGATACCCAAGGTCTCCGACAGCTTCCCGGCGTTGATCCTGAACCTTTTGTCCGCGAGGTCCATCTTGTTGAGAGCCAAGACCATCGGGACCTCCAGCTCTATGATCTCTATAGCCAGCACCAGGCTGGACTCGAGGTTGGTGGAGTCCGCGACTACCACGATGGCGTCGTTGGTCTTGTCGCGGAGCATGTCTATGACGGTACGGTCGTCCTCGGAGTTCGTCGACAGGCTGTAAGTGCCGGGAAGGTCGTGGATGTTCAGCTCCTTGTCGCCGACGATCACGGTGGACTCCTCGAACTCCACCGTGGTGCCGGGGTAGTTGGAAGATATCACGCCCACGCCGGTGAGCCTGGTGAAAAGGCTGGACTTCCCCACGTTCGGCTGCCCGATGAGGGCCACTTGGATCCTCTGCAACGCATCGGCCTCTTCTGACGTAGACCGCGGAGGCCGTCTCGGCGTCCAGTGCGATGGTGGCGTATCCTATTTTGACAACGCGTGCGCCCTTGTCGGAGACCGTCGCGGCCAATTGCAACGGCCTGCTGGGGACGAAGCCCATGGATATCAGCCGCCTTATGAGGGAGTCGTCGTCCGAGGTCAGGCGGACTATGGTCCCCTTCTCGCCGACGCCCATGTCCTTGAGGGACACCAAAGGGGTGTCGGAGCTTCCGCATCCGCCGTCGCATGAGCCGCAGACCCCGCCGCCGGTGCAGAAAACGCTGGTGCTCACGCTGGAAGAACCCTGTCCAAGGGAATTGCTGTCGTATTCTTTCCTCATCATGCGGGATGCTTTCGTCATGTCGATCTTTCCAACGGCCGGAGCCGTCAAAGCCTTGGTTCCGGGACGCTGGTAAACTGCCTGATACGTCCTGGATGCTAAGGCACATATGGTTGCGGAATGAGATGGGCATGGTATTTATGGTTTGCCTAATTAATTTTAAACAAGGTTAATAATCGGGATTCCGCCGGTTCAGGCCGGTATGCGCGTGCCATCGTCCGAAGGCAGGCGGGAGCCTGGGCCTTTCGTTTCCTTGTGTCTGTGATTCTAAGATTTTTAGTTTAACCTTAAAAAAACGGCATTAACTTTAAATACTGAACACAGTTAGATACTGCAGAGGTAATTGAAATGGTTACTGTAAAAGAGTCTGAGTGTGTCGGATGCGGCGCCTGTGCCGACGTTTGCCCCAACGATGCCATCACCGTTGACGACATCGCTGTCATCGACGCCTCCAAGTGCGTCGACTGCGGCGCCTGTGTCGACGAGTGCCCCTCCTCCGCTCTCGAGTGAGGACAACAGCCGGGTAATCCGGCTCCATCAACCCCTTTACTTTTTATCCATCTTATTGTTGTGCATCCATGATAACCGTCATCGGCACCGGCCACGTGTTCGACCTCGCCGAGCCTGTGTCGTTCATAGTCCAGCATACCTGGCCGGACGCGGTGCTGATAGAGCTGGACAAGTCCCGTTATGATTACTTGATGAACCATCAGGATGCGGAGACCCGTGATCCCGGGAAGAAGGCGTCTGTCATGTACCGCCAGGCGTCGAGATACCAGGACAAGACCGCCCAGGCCCACGGCGCAAGGGTCGGCGGGGAGTTCCTGGCGGCGGTCAACATGGGGAAGCTCCAAGGGGCGGAGATAATCCCGATAGACACCAACGCCATGAAGGTCATGGACGAGTTGTGGGAGGAGATGTCCTTCTCCGAGAGGATGCGCTACAGGATGTCGGGGATCGGCGACATGTTTAGGGGAAATGGATCCGCGGAGGCGGCCCAGGCGCGCTTCGCCCGGGACGAGGAGACGTACATGGCCGAGATGCGCCGCAGGTACCCCACCCTGGTCAGGAAACTTATTGACGAACGCAACGTCTATATGGCGGAGCAGATAAACAAGGCCGCGTCGACGCACTCGAACATGGTCGTGGTGGTCGGCGACGGCCACGTGGAGGGCATATGCGCCCTTCTGGAGGACCCGTCGGTGAGGAAGATAAGGCTGGCGGACCTGCTGGACGAGGAGCGCATGAACTCCGTCCGCAGGATGGTCTACAACGGGGATGAGAAGATATGAAGGTCGTTCTGCTCGCTTACACGCAAGGGGCCGACGCCATCTGCGCGGCCGCAGGGAAGTCCTGCTATTCGGAGAAGCCGTCCTCGGAGATACGCGAGGACGTGGATTCCGAGAAGACGCTGTCCAAGATAGTGGGGATGGGGCACCTGTCGGTAGTGGAGCATGCGGTGTTCACGTTCTCTGTGGAGGGGGTCTCCCGCGCGCTCACGCACCAGCTCGTCAGGCACAGGATAGCGTCGTTCTCCCAGCAGAGCCAGAGGTACGTGTCCCTGAAGGACCCGACGTACGTCGTCCCGCCGACCGTCAAGGGCGACCCGGAGGCCGAGAGGAGGTTCGAGGAGACCATGGACGCCATATGGAAGGCCTACCGCGACCTGGAGGCCATGGGGATCCCGGCGGAGGACGCCCGTTACCTGCTGCCCAACGGGTGCACCACGAACATAACCGTGACCATGAACGCCAGGGAGCTCTTGCACCTGTTCTCTCTGAGGTGCTGCTCCCGCGCCCAGTGGGAGATCCGCGAGATGGCGGAGCGCATGCTGGAGCTCTGCCAGGAGGTCTCCCCTGCGATATTCAAGGACGCAGGGCCGCCTTGCGTCAGGGGGCCGTGCCCGGAGGGGAGGCTTTCCTGCGGGAATCCACGCCGTCGGAGGATAAGTTAAGTTTAAATATGGCACCAACCTACCCGCTTTTACTCGGTGAAAGATATGGGAAGAATAAGACCCACCTACATCAAGAGAGTCTCCATTGAACTGGTCAACAAATATCCTCAGGCTTTCAGCAAGGATTTTGAGGGCAACAAGGAGATGGTCAGCGCTCTCACCGACGTCTCGTCGGTAACGATGAGGAACAGGATCGCAGGATACATCACCCGCTACCTGTCCCATCCTGAGGCATGATCCAAACGCCTTAAACCTTAACGGTTTCCGCAGCTTTTGCCCGCGTGGGGTAGCTTGGATATCCTGTGAGATTGCGGATCTCCTGACCCGGGTTCGAATCCCGGCGCGGGCACCATCAATTACAGCATGGCGTTTTCAGACGGTTTTCGCATCGGTTGCGTGGCAAGTTGCAAATACTGTCCTAGGCTCTCCCTATGTTCCGGGATGGTTCGATGGCATATTGCAGGAAATGCGGGGAGGTCATAGACGACGAGGCCGTGATATGCCCCAGGTGCGGGGTGCAGCAGGCCGAGCTCAGGACGTCCGCGTCCGAGGACGACGGCAGCGTGCTTTGGCTCCTGGTAGGGTTCCTGATACCTTTCGATGGCATAGTCCTGTGAATCATATGGAAAGATGAAAAGCCGAAGAGCGCCAAGATGGCAGGGATCGGGTTCCTTGTGAACCTCATTCTTTTGCTGGCGGTCATCATGGCCGTGATGTCGATGTTCGGGCTGTTCATGCATCGAGGAGGTGGAAGCGTTGGCATATTGCAGGAAATGCGGGGAGGTCATAGACGACGAGGCGGTCATTTGCCCCAAGTGCGGGGTGCAGCAGGCCCTTTTGAATGCCAAGAAGGCCTCCGAGGACGACGGCAGCATACTATGGGCGGCATCGCGTTCCTCATACCGGTCGTCGGCCTGATATTGTGGGCGGCATGGCATGATGACAAGCCCAAGTGCGCCAGGATGGCCGCTTGGGGCACCGTGATATCCCTCATAGTCGGCGCCGTGGCGATATTCGCATTCTTCTTCTGGTTTGGAACGTTCAGGGTGCAGTTCGGATACCGATCCCGTGTCCAAGGGCGTCGTCGGCTGCTCTCTTCATCGTCCTTGGGCCATACGACCTTGGAGACCTCGACGTCTCCGGGCGGGAGTATCCTCGAGATTTCCTCCTCCGGGACGTTGAAACGCTTGGCGATCTCGTTGGACTTGCGCCCGGCCTTCCCTCTTCCGGGGACGATGGTCATCATGCGGTTGCAGCCTGCGAAGCATTCCGCCGGGCCGCACATGACCTTCCTCGCGCCTTGATAGTATATTTCGCCAATGGTCAGCTCCATCGGCAGGTGGTACTCGTAGTTCCTCTTCCCGCGCACGATGAACGCCCCTCTCGGTACGAACTCTCCGGGGTTAGGCGTCTTGCTGACCTGGTCCGGGTACACCCAGAACGCGCCGCCCTCGGCCAGAGCGGCCACCCATGCCTTGGACTGCGCTATTGCGAAGTGGCAAGCCGCCCTCAGGTCCTCCTCTGACGCCGAGGCGCCTTCTTTCAATATGACGGATGGGGCCCCGTGGACGTCCGCGTGGGCGTAGACGTCGTTCTCCTTGAGGTGCTTCTTGACGATGCTGTCGTTGGTGTGGGTGTCCCTTCCGGCGATGACCAGCTTTCCGCCGGGGGTGATGAACCACTTGTACCTCTCGAACCAGAACTGCTTCGTCGGCTGGGCCTTCCCGGCCGCCAGCGCCTTCGCCTTGTCGATGTTCTTCTGGGTCTTCGATAGGATGGCCAGAGTCTCGTCCAGGGCCTCCTTGGCGCGCTTGGCCTTCTCCCCGATCTCCTTCCCTTTCTGATAGATGTCGGAGGCGTTCGCGTCCAGGCTCTTGGTGTAGTCGAGGGTGACGGTCTCGCCTCCCAGCTCGGCGGTGACGCGGTTCTTTGAAGGGTCTATGTCTTTGACGTAGGGGATCCTCATCGCCCCGGCCTTGAGCTTCTCCCAGGTGATCTTCTTGGACTGCTCGTCGAGGACGGCCAGGAGTTCGCTGGTCTTCTGATAGTCGGCGTAAAGGGCGTCGGCCTTCCTGCGGAGCTCCGCCTCGGCCTCCTTGTACTCCTCCAGGGTCTCCTCCTGCTTGGCCACCCTGCGGTTGAGCTTCTCCACCTCCGGGTCCACGAAGGCCTCCTCCTCGGCGTCGGAGAGCTCCGTCATGAAGGCGTGGATCATCTCGGACATGGTGCCGTAGCTTTTGCTCTCGAGGTCGGAGCGGGACTCCAGGCGCATCGGGGCGAAATCCTCGATCTTACCGTCCTTGAAGTATGCCGTCGGCTCCGGCGATTCGATGGCGTATCTGACGATCTCCTTGACGGCGGCGTACATCCTGGAAAGCGTCTCGTCGGAGACGTCCTTGCAGGGGGTGGATTTCTCGATTCCGACGCGTCTGCAGACCTCCTCCGCATACTGCCCTCCGAGGTTCACGGATGTCGCCAGAGTCCTGACGGCGTCCGAATCGGAGGAGCGGAACGAGGATGCGAAGTCCTCTTCCGACGATTCCGTGGGGTCGAACCTGGACTTGGGGACCATGTATTCGGACCCCGGGCGCACGGTGCGGTCCTTCCACGTCTTCTGGATGAGGCAGTTGAGGATGACCCCGTCCTTGACGAGGAGCACGTTCCCTCCGCCGAACATCTCGAAGACCAGCTTGTAGTCCCCGTCGGATTTCGTGAGCTCTATCTCCACCGCCCTGTCGAATCCCAGCTGCCTCACCTTCCCGACCCTCGCGTTGTCGATGTATTTCCTCAGGAAGGAGGCGAACGACGTGGGCATAGTGGGAGTCTCGGGCTTGACGGCGGGACTGTAAAGCCATTTCCCGTCCTTGAAGAAGAGCTCCTTCTTCCCCTCCCCCTGAACGTTCAAGCGGAAGAGGACGTTCTTGGCGCCCCAGTGGTATATCTTGTCCATGTGCGCGCCCTCG
>JAFZXW010000229.1 GCA_017616575.1 Candidatus Methanomethylophilaceae archaeon | reverse complement strand
GTCGTCGGAGCCATCCTGGCGGTCGTTTGCATAGTGTCCGGCATAATGTTGCGCAAGAGCGGAGGGAAGACCTCCCCGGCGATCATGCTGGGGTTCTTCACCTTCATGATACTGATGTTCATAGGGATGTCCTCGATGGTCACCGTCGAGGCCGGGGAGAAGGGCCTCGTGGTTAACAGTCCGGCGGGGAACATCGGCGAGACCATCGACGAGGGGTGGCATTTCGATCCGAAGTACGCCTTCGCCTCCGTCGACTACATAAGGTTCAACACCCAGACCGTGGAGTACATCGGGTACGACGACGACGTGGACACCGTTGGAGGCGTGACGGTCCTGACGAAGGACAGCCTCAACGTGAACATGGACATCGCCGTGACGTTCCACATCCCTCCGAGCATGGTGAAGAAGCTCAGGTTCGAGTACGGCGAGGACTGGAAGATAACCATCCTCCATCAGGAGGTCAGATCGGTGCCCAGGCTCATCTGCGTGAACTACACCGCGCTGGAGATAATCTCAGACAAGAGGTCCGACGTGGAATCAGCCATCACCTCCAACCTCTCGTCCCAGATCATGGACAGGTGCGGCGGGTGCATAGTCGTGGACAAGGTCATCATACGCGAGCTCCGCATCCCGCAGGCGATGAGCGACGCTGTCGAGAAGAAGCTCATCGCGCAGCAGCAGCTGGAGAAGGCCCAGATCGACCTCGAACGCATACAGGTCGAGGCGGAGGCCAGCAAGGCCGCTGTAGACAAGGTCCGCGAGTCCTTCGACAGCGACGAGGCCTATCTGAAGTATGTGCTCTATGAGACCCTGAAAGGTTTGGACGGCGTGCAGGTGGTCCTCACCGACGGCGGCACCGCCACCGTGAAGGTGGTGTGAAACCGGGCCGGGGGACGGCCCCGGCCTTTTATATTCTTGAATTCTAAACGTCCGTTGACGTTTTGAAGCCTCAGAACCAGTTGTCCAGCGATTTCTGCTTCCTTCTGCTGGATTCGGCTTTCCTGGCGGCCTCTATCTTGTTCACGACGTTTCTGACCCTCTCCTCGGAGAACCCGTGGGAGGACATCATCTCCACCGTCTCCTCCATCCTCGCCGGCGCCGCCTTGACGTCGTAGTCGTCGGACCTCGGTCCGTCAAGGAATATGTCGCGCACCTCCTGGTAGTCCGGGACCTCCTTGCCGATCGCCGGGAGGACGGCCTCGAGGTTCCCGTGCTTCTGGATCAGCTTCAGCCCTTTCTTGGGTCCGATGCCGTCTATCCCGTGGTTGAAGTCGGTCCCGATGAGGATGCACACGTCCACGAGCTGCTCCCTGGTTATCCCCAGGCTTTCGAGCATCGCCTTCGTGTCGATCATCTCGGTCTTCACGTCCTTGTAGACGTTCTTTCCAGGGACCTTGCGCCTCCCGGAGATGGTCAGGTTCCTGATGAGGAGCGGGGCCCCGAAGAGTATCGAGTCGAAATCCTGGGACGCAGCCGCGTAGACCGAGCCCTTGGAGCACATGTACGCCGCCTGGGCCTCCCCGTCGCTCGGGGCCTGGACGACCGGTATCCCCAGCAGGTCCAGGAGCTCCTTGGAGGTCTCCAGTATGTCCGGGGTCATCCTCGAGGTCTGCTGGGCCTTGGAGAACGCCTTCTCCAGGTCCCCTTCTGCCAGCGCCTGCTCGTACTCCTGCTTGGCCTTCTCCCTGCGGGCTATCCTGCCCTCGATGGTCTCGGCCTTCAGGTCGCTGGCCTTGCCGTCGAAGACGAACACCGGCTCCACGCCCGCCTCTATGAGGTTGGCGGTGCGGTACAGCAGCCCTGAAAGATGGGACGTCACGTTGCCTTCTGAGTCCATCAGTGGCTTCCCGTCGGGCTGCCTTATTATTGAAAGAAACTGGAAGATGGTGTTGTACGCGTCCACGGCCACGGTCTTTCCCCGGAGGGCCTCCAGCTCGATCTCCTCAGCCTCGACTATGGGCGAAAGATTTACTCCCATCTTCCCGCCTCACAGGGTAGGGCCGTAAGCCTTCCATCCGGATATCTCGGACGCCATGTCCATCGACCCGAACAGAGAGGACCCGGCCACGAGGACGGTAGCCCCCGCGTCCACGCAGGTCTTCCCGGTTGAAGGGTTCACGCCTCCGTCCACCGATATCTCCAGCTTCCGCCCTTTCTTCTTCGCCCATTCCGAGGTCCATGAGATCTTCGGGACGCAGTCGGCTATGAACTTCTGCCCTCCGAAACCAGGGTGGACGGTCATGACCAGCACGATGTCCGCCTTGTCGAGGAAAGGCTCCATCTTGGAGACAGGGGTCTCGGGGTTCAAGGATATTCCTGCTTTTATCCCTCTCTCCCTGATCTTGTCCATGGCTTCCGCGGGGTTCCCTTCCGCCTCGCAGTGGACGGTGACCATGTCGCATCCCGCGTCGGCGAACGCGTCGACGTATCTTTCGGGGGCCTGGATCATGAGATGGGCGTCGAACGGTATCTTCGAGCATTTGCGGATCGCCTTGATCACGGGCGGTCCGAACGTGATGTTGGGGACGAACATGCCGTCCATGACGTCGAGGTGGGCCCAGTCGGCGCCGGCCTTCTCGACGCGGACGAGCTCCTCGCCGAGCTTCGAGAAATCGGCCGACAGCATCGAGGGGGAGACCTTGGTCATGACCTCCCATCGCTCACTCACGATATATCTTGTTGGTCTGGACGCTGGCTTCTCCATCATCATTATACGTCATGTCGGCGATTCGGAGGGCATGGCATTGGCAAATCATGATGTCCAAGAGGAGATATGCGGCGTGGAAGGCTGCAACAAGCCTGCGGAGAGGTCCTTCAACATCAAACAGGTGTCAAAGACCTCCCTGAGCCTCAAAGACCCGTCCGCACGCCAGATCCACCTCTGCAAGGAGCATTACAAGGAGTTCAAGAAGGAGACCAAGACCGACAGGTCCCTGGACCAGGTCTACTGAGCCGAGGCCTCGGATATGGAGATCCTGTTCCTCGGGACCGGGGCCAGCGTCCCGTCTAAGGACAGGTCCACATCCTGCATCGCGCTCCGCCACGGGCCCGACATCCTTCTCCTGGACTGCGGGGAGGGGTCTCAGCGTCAGCTGATGATCTCCCCGTTCTCCTTCATGAAGGTCCGTGCGATACTTGTGACGCATCTTCACGGGGACCATGTCCTCGGCC
>JAFZXW010000228.1 GCA_017616575.1 Candidatus Methanomethylophilaceae archaeon | reverse complement strand
ATCCTCGAGCTCATCGACTACATGGACGGCGACTGGCCCTGCACGAAGGTCATCAGGTCCACTATCAAGGACAGGATCGAGGAGCGCCGGAAGGACGTAGTCAAAGCATGATCGCTCCCCTATCGACACGCTGATCCCCAAGCGGCCGCCGGCTGACACGGAATATTCCGCAGATGCCCCGGAGCGCGCTTTCACGCTTCCTTCGCCGATAGATGCGGCATCGTCCCCGTAGGACAGCCGCACCTGGTACGGATGGCCCCTGCAATGCGCCTCCAAGACCTTTTCCAAGTATTCCAGCGCAAGGCCGTCACCTGTATGCACCGAATACGCGACCATGTCCGTCAAGAACACGGGGGAGTCGTCGCCGTCTTCGGACAGGTCGCTCATCCTGACCTTGGATGCGGCTATCGCATCCAGAAGCTCGGATGCCGAGGGGCCGCCCTCGTCCGGGGCGTACAACTGGGAAGGCAGCAGCGTCAGCGCCAGCAGGAGGACCCCCATGAACACTATTGCATCCAGGAACGCGGTTATTCCGCGACGGTCCCTCGGCATGCCACCACCCTGTACACCGCCGGCACGACCCTTCCGCCTTCGCACTCCACGACGGAGACGTGGAACGCCGAAGTGTATCCGGATCCCGGGTCATGGCCGGCCTGTACGACGCTTCTGCCGTCGCAGAACCCGCCTGGAACCTCCGCCTCCACCCTGACGTACATGCGGCCGGTGACGTCCAGGTATTCCTGGAGATAGCCCTCGTAATACAGCTCGAATCTCCCGTCCACGACCGCGCCGTCCAAGGCGCTCATGTCGAACCGGAGGCCGTCCTCCTGTGCATGCTGGGCCAGTACCGCCGCCGCTCCTAGAAACGCAGTCAAGGCCACCACGACCGCCATGAAAGCCAACGTGGCCTCTAGGAAGCCCATGTCGCCTCTCTAGTCCCCTGTCATACGGGGGATTTCCGTCGAGGCGGTATATAATGTGCAGGCGTGCGGTCACACGCCGCGTTGATACAGGCCGCGAGTGAAAGAACTGCCGCACATCTCGGTTATCCTCTCCCTCTTGGCGCGGTCGGGCCTGAGGCACATCTCTCCCACGGCCTTCGCCAGCGCCGGCGGCCGCTTCCTGAGGTCCAGGCCGACGGACGATATCCCCATCTCCCTCAGATCCTGGATGCTGTCGACCAGATACAAGTCCACAGAATTGAGGATGTGCGAATAACCCCTCTTGTCCTTGTACACGGGGAACGAGGCCCCCCTCTCGTCGGAGAGGGTGCACGAGTCCATCCCAGGGTCGCGGGTGAGCATCAGCTCGGTCCTGCCGAATGCCATGACCTCCAGCCTCGAGGGGCAGTGCGAGGACATCTCGGAGATCTCGACCTTGGACATCTCCGTGGACAGCGTGAGCTGGTGAAGCTGAAGCGGGAAATAGCCGTTGAAGGCGTTCAGCACGTGGCTTCCGTAGATCCTCTTCGCCCCTTTGCAGGCGCGGTACTGCCCGACGGTGTTCACCATCACGGGATGCTCGTTCTCGCGGAACTCGTCGGACGGGTCGAAGCGCGGAAGCAAGGTTACGAACTCCCTCCCCGCAGAGGTGCAGACCTCTCTGGCCTCCTCGATCTTGTCCATGTTGTCGAAATAGACGCGGTCTGCGTAGGGCAAGGCAGCCTCCATCGTCTTGATGGACGAGACGTAATAAGACAGCTGCATCCTGGACATCTCCTTCGGACAGGACGCCGGCTTCATCTTGGCGGGGCGCCTCTGGGTGGATCCGGTCAGCTTCGGAGGGGAGCCTATGAGATTCTTTATCTCGTCTATGCGCGGGTCGTAGGTGCGGTACAGCGAGTATCTTCCGTCCGGAATCTTGAAGGGGACGCGCAGAGGGTCTAGGTCGGATACCTTGAACCCGCCTGCCTTCACATCCCCGTCGAACAGGGACAGCCCGTCCCTGATCCCTATCGGGTCTCTTATCTGGCCGATTTCGACTACCCTGTCTCTGACCTTGACCTCTCCGAGGAGGAAGCCCCTGTTGTCCGGATACATCGGCTGGACCGGCGATTCGAACCTGCCGAGATAGCCCGAGCATGTGCCCCTGTTGAACACGGTCTTGAGAAGCTCGAGGGAGTCGTCGAACTCCTTGCCCCTCTCCCCCTTGTCTGCCAGCGAATAGACCTTCGTGGCCAGGTAGGAGTATGCCGGGGACCTCATGCGCCCCTCGATCTTGAGGGACGTGACGCCCAAGCGCCTGAGCTCGTCCATATAATCCAGCCCGAACAAATCAGCACAACTAAGCAAGTATCCGGACCTGGCTTCCGTCGTGTACTTCTTCCTGCACGGCTGAGCGCACGAGCCGCGGTTCCCGCTGCGTCCGCCGATGTGGCTTGACATCAGGCATCCTCCGGATACGCAGTAGCACAGGGCACCCTGAATGAAAACTTCAGTCTCTATAGGCGACTCGGGGACGATGGACGATAGCTCCCCCATCGTCAGCTCCCTGGCCAGGACCGCCCTGTCCAGGCCGTTCTCGGCGCACCATCTGAGTCCTTCCAACGAATGGACCTGCATCTGGGTGGAGGCGTGTTTCGGGATGTCCACGCTGGACAGGCACTTCAAGAGCCCGAGGTCCTGGACGATGACCGCATCGGCGCCGATGTCCGCCAGGAACCTGACAAGGGAGACGGCGTCGCCCATCTCCCTGCCCTTGACCAAGGTGTTGACTGTGACATGGACCTTCACCCCATGGTCATGGGCGTAGCCTACCGCCCCCTCCAGCTCCGCATCGCTGAAATTGCCTGCGAACGCACGCGCTCCGAAATCCTTTCCAGCCAGATAGATGGCGTCAGCGCCTCCCATCACGGCAGCAGGAAGGCTTTCAGGGGACCCTACGGGCGATAATATCTCCACGGCCTCGCCTATGCCCGCCCCCGTATAAGATTTGTCGCACCGTGCATGCACACCGTCATTGGTTATATCCGGACGCCGAGAACGTCATATGCAGGCATTGAAAAAAGCCAAAGGGGCCCTCATCGGAAAGAAGCCCGAGAAGAAGGATGCAGAAACGCGTCCTGCCCGCGCGCCATCGGCGGCGATCTCCGACGAGACGCTGATCATAAACTGCTCCAGATGCAGGTTCTCTCCCGACCCTGGCACGGCGGAATGCATAGGATGCATGGTAAGGACCATGTGCTCGGTGGGAAGCTCGGACAGGATAGTCCTGCGCACAGGTAAAGACGTCGAGATATCAGGTCGCTCCGGCAAGGCGATCAAGGACACGGCGTCCGTGATGAGATGGTCCATGCCTCAGGAGGAGCCCAGGGGGAGATGCTCCATGTGCGACCTCTCAAGGGGAAAGGTGGTGAAAGCCGTCTGGGACAGGTTCCCGTCTGACGGCCTGGGCATGGCGCATGCGACCCTCCAGGGAAAGCGCCCGCCGGGGAAGGACTGCGAGGGATGCGTCCTGCGCACCCGGCGCGCGCTTGAGCAGATAGAGGCCGGTCTCAAAGAAGTGACGGAACGCATGTCCGACCTGTCAAGGAGGCAATACCGATGGAGAGGCTCGCCCCATGGAGGCCGTTCAGGATCGGGCCGGGACGTGAACGCGAGATGATAGCCGGAGGCGACTCCCAATGGGATGACGAAAGTCCGGACGAAGGGCCGTTCTTCGAAAGCGGGTGGGAGCCGCAGCCGCACGACCCGATAGCATCCAAAAACGACTTCACATCCATTTTCGCGGCCATGGTTGTTAAAGACCTGCGCTCCAAGCCGACTTACACCGATTGCTGGCTCACCTATCCCTCGGATGTAAGGGTCCTGGCCAAGTACGATACCCACTCCGCGCATGTCACCGTGGGCCTTACCGACGACGGGCAGACGGAATACTCGGTCATACCTTCTGAGTATAGTCTCCCTGACAGCATGAACGCCCTGATCTCGGACGTCATCAGAGACATCAGGGCGGCATACCGGGTGAGGGGAGGGAGGCT
>JAFZXW010000227.1 GCA_017616575.1 Candidatus Methanomethylophilaceae archaeon | reverse complement strand
CCTTGGACACGATCATGGAGACATTTGCAGATATGGAAGAAAGCTTGATGTTTGTCTTCAGCCCCTCATTAAGTTTCTGCATTCCAGAAATGACAGCACTATAGTCTTTCCTGAATGCCTTTATGTTGTTTTCGAAAAGGAAGTTTGCAGGCTCACCCTCGTGGTCGCACATGCCACCGTAGATATTCAGCGGGCGGCCACATTCCCTGCACATACGGGTGCGGTATTCTTTCTCGACGGCCACGGTGCGTATATTCCTATGGGAGGCGAGGCCGAAATAAGTCATCCTGGTCGGATAGCTCAAAGGACGTGCGGCGAACTCCAGCCAGTCCATGCCAGATATATCTCCCGCCATCCTTCCACGGCCTTCAGCCTCTTCGGACTCGTCCTGCTCCGAGAACCTGAAGGGCTCGTCGTCCTCCAATCTATTGCAGTCGTCGCTCAGACCGGGGAACATGTGGCACAGAAATCTATAGTCGTAGTCCACGTCCAGGGGGTCTCTTTCAACCATGCCCAAGCCCATGTGCGTCATGAGGTATGCGGCTGTCTGGCCGATTGACTCGACCTCCTCGCCCGCATGCACCTTCTTGATGACCCATCCCGGGTTCTCGCGCCTGAACCTGTCCGTGTCGAGGAAGCCGAAGAGTATCGAATGTAAATGCGGAGAGAACTCCCAGAGGTCAGAAGTCTGCCTCCAGGGATGGAAGACCAGGCATCCGGCCTTCGCTCCCACGTCCTGGAGGCTTCCTTCCACGTGCTTTCTAAGAGCACTGAACACGTCTATGGTCTGAACCCATTCTTTGGCCTTCTTCTGCGGGGGAGATATCACCCAATGCCCCAGCGGCCCCGGATCACCACCCTGTTTCTCCGTGAGGACGCGGTAGGCGTTCAATTGCTCCTCCACCCTCGTCCCTGCCCTGAGGGCGGCGTCATTCATGCACTCAGGGCAGTGGAGGGACCAGCAATGCGACCTCCTGCCTCTCGCATAGTGGGCCTTGTCGTCGGAGCAAGCGGTGTAGCGTATGCCCTCGTCTCCGACCGATTCTTTCTCCCTGATGAACCCGCACCCCTTCCTCTTCGGGCGCTCCGGATCATGGCCGGGAGGGCACCAGGTAATCAGGCCCTTCCTGAATCTGACGTCGCCATCGGATAATCCATGGTACATATTGGCAGGATACACGGCGCTCTCGAAGGGCAGCTCGCGGACGTACTGGACGACCGGATGCTCGTTCCTGGACGTGATTCTGTACGACAGCTCGTCGAAATCGATATCCGAGGGGAGATGCCCCTCGTAAGAGGTTTCGGCGGCCATGGTCAGAATCTCCAGAAAGCACCGCTCTCAAAGCGTTTAATAGGGGTTGTCGCGTCCATGCCCTCGGGGGCCTCGGCTTTCGCCGTACGGCCCGCCGTCAGGCATGTCCGCTCCTTTTCAACAGAAAAAGACATGAGGACGCCCTCTCCACGTACGACGACATCAGCCTCTTGGCTGCGTCGATGTCGACCCTCTGCTCCGGGACGTCCACACCTTCCAGTATGTCCCCGAGGTCCTCCAGGAACTTGCCCAGGGACTTCAGCAGGGAGCTGTCTATCGGCATCCTCACGTACTTGCCGTCCACCAGGAACGTTATCTTGGGGATGGGTTCCTCGTACCTCTGCTCCTCCCTGTTGTAGGAGGACACCATCTTTAGGGCCACGAACACGTGCCCCTTCCTGAACGAGAGGATGTTCTCCTTCTTCGTAGGCTTGGAAACAGGCTGCGCGGCTCCGAAGAGCTCCACCGCTTTCTCTCTGATCTCATTTTCTGTCATGTTCAGTCCTGCCGGATTGCCGGCTCAGACATCGGCCTCCGGGCCAGCGACTGCCGTTGCTGCGGCAGATTGCCTTCCGACGTCTGGCGGACCGTTTAAAAACAAGGTGTATGCGCCCACGGTCACGAAATATGCTAATCGACAAGAGAACCCTGTCGCATTCCGTTCTGTCGTGACTGTCTGGCTGCTGTCAGTGTGAAGCCGGGCGGGCCCACTACTTATTCATCAAAAGCGGCTTTTGACGGTCACATCATCGATTATTATAACGCGCCACTCCTGCTTGCACCGACGAAACTGTTCACCGTCTTACTAACGTTGTATCTGATCGAAACTCCTGATCTTTCTAATTCCCTTACGCCGCTGATGCGGCCCCAATACTTCTTCTAGCCTGCATTGTAACCTGTTTTCCCGGACATCGTCTAACCATGCCTTCACAGACACCTTGAAGGACGACGTCGAGGAAATAGGTTAAAAGAACCGAGACGGCCCATCCAGCACATCATGCATATTATTCAGCATGGCCTTGTCGTAGCAGCCCACATGGTGCTTCTGCGTAATCTCGACTGAACTATAGCCTAGACGCTGAAACGCAAGCTCGATAGGAACGCCCCTGTCGAGTCCTGCCGGAAATCTAAAGCTCCGGCCGAGACCGCGGTCACGGGATGCTGAACCTGACCCCTTCGACTTCTCCGATCTCCAGGGTCCTGCAGGAGACCTTCCCGGTCTTTGTCATCGGGAAGGCGTCCAGGAAGACGTACTCCCTGGGCCTGGAATACAACGGGACGGCCTCCGCAAGGCGCCCGCTTATCTCTTTCGCCGTCTCCTCCGTCTTTTCCACGCCGTCCTTCAGGATCACGCACGCCCTGACCCTGGAGACCTTCACGCTGTCCGGGACCCCGACGACGTACGAGGCCTTCACCAAGGGATCGGAGTTCAGACGCTTCTCTATCTCCCCGGGATAGACGTTGTACCCGGACGTAATTATCATGCGCTTGATCCTGCACTCGAAGTAGAGGAACCCGTCCTCGTCTACGTGCCCCATGTCGCCGGTGTGGAGCCACTTGGCTCCGTCGGAGTGGACGCGTATGGCCTGGGCAGTCTCCTCGGGCTGGTTCAGATAGCGGAGCATCACCGTCGGGCCGGAGACGCAGATCTCGCCGTTGCATCCGCATGGGGCCTCCTCCTCGGTCCCTTCCTTGACGATCTTGATCCTGTTCCACTGGATCGGAACACCGACGCTCTTGTAACGGTCCTCCCCCTCCGGCATCAGGGTCACGGCGGAGAGGCACTCGGTGCAGCCGTACCCGACCCTGATCTTCGCCCTGCACCCGCGGCTTTGAAGAAACTCGTCCAGGCCGGTCTTCGCCTCGGACGAGAGGGAATCGCCTCCGCAGAACAGCCCTGTGATGAAATCCAGACGCAAGCCAGGGGCCGTTTCCCCGACGAAAAGCTTCTCATACACCGTGGGGACGCCGAACATCACGCTGGGCCTCTCGCTCAAGACCGTGCGGAAGAACGCCTCCGGCGAGAAATAAGGGAGAAGGACCGTCTCCATCCCCATCATTATCGGGAGATGTATCCCGGTACAGAGGCCGAACCCGTGGAACACCGGGAGGACCGAGAGCATCTTCTGCCCGTCGGCCTTGAGCCCGGAGGACATCTTCATCCCGAGGGCGGAGGCGTTGAAATTCATGCTCGACAGGACCGCGCCCTTGGTCGTGCCCGTCGTCCCCCCGGTATACATAACCGCGACAGGATCATAAGGAGACACCCGAGGCATCGGACGGACGCCTGCGGACATCCTGAGGAAATCGTCCCAAATGACGGAACCGGGCATCGGAGGCGAGGATTTCCCGGACGGGACCAGGACGATGTTCTCCAGCCCGGAACCGGCGGGAAGGCTCGCCGCCAGGCTGTCCAGGATGAAGGCCGTCCTGCAGTTTCCGTCGCGGATGAAGAAAGAGATCTCTTCCCTCGAGGACATCGGATGGGCCATCACGGCCACCGCCCCGAGCCTGCTGGCCGCATATACCGCGGCGACGGCCTGAGGACAGTTGGGAAGGCATATCATGACGAAGTCCCCTTTCGACACCCCTGCGGAAGCCATGCTCTGAGAAAGAGATTCGGCCTGATTCAACAAGCCGCCGTACGTCTCCCTGCTTCCCAGGAACGAGTATGCCGGGGAGTCGGGGCCCCTTGCAGCCGAATCCCTAAGGACCTCGTACAGCGTCTTCTCTGGTATCTCAGGATGGGCGGACATGCTCCCCGATTCATTCGCAATGCTATAAAACGTCCTGATGGCCATCGATCATCGACGGGCGAAGGACAGCCGGACCAATCACCGAACCATATATACAGATGCAGACATATGGAGGCCACGGCGTGGTGATTTGACCTGACGATTATGCAAGACAAGGAATCCGCGGTCCGTTTGCGCTCCGTCGACATCCTCAAGGGTGCGGCGATATCGATCATCGTGATACTGCACATAGGGATAGTGGTCAAAAGCGATGTCGGCGAGCCCTCCCCGATAATACAGGCGTTGTATCTGGGACTGATCTCCTTCTTCATAATCTCCGGGTATTTCTTCAAGCCGGGAAGGGGGTTCCGCGAGAACATGAGGCGCCGCATAAAGGTCCTGTTCCTTGCTCTCATCATGGCCGCCATAGGCCTGTCCCTCATCTGCTTCCTCTGGTGCCTCCTGTGGGGCCAGCCGACCAACCTGGACGACCTCGCCCTCTGTCTGGAAAGGGCCTTCACCCTTGAGCGCAGCTTCCTGGATTTCGATATAAGGGCTCCGGATCCGAGGATCCCCTGGGCGATATGCGGCTTCTCTGCGGGATATTACTTCCTATGGGTTCTTCTCTTCGCATGCGTGATCTTCTACGCTGTCGCGGATCGCATCAGGGAGAACAAGAGGCTGGGCCTTCTGGTCATCGCGGCGCTGCTGGGAGTCACCATCGCCTACAGGGAGCTTTTCTCCTTCAGCCTTCCATTCAACCTTAACCTGTGCCCCATCGCCGCCGTCTTCATGATCATCGGGATGTATCTGGCCAAGTACGAGGTCGTCGAGAAGATAGAATCGTCAGGGCTCAAGAGCGGCAGGTTCTGGATGCTGTTCCTCGGCAGCATGGCGGCCACGCTGGTGATGGTGTTCCTGCTTCCACCGAGCATAGATTTCGACTTCATGGATTTCGGAAATTACGGAGGGTATTCGGCCATACCGTACACGGTCGAAGCGACCAGCGCGTTCATCATGCTGATATGCCTGTGCTTCATCTTCTCCAAGATCCCGTTGATATCTACCCTGTTCTCAAAAATCGGGAAGCATACGCTGGGGATCCTGCTGCTGCACCTGTTCGTCGCCAAGATGATACTGGCGCCGTTCTTCACCTTCGGCTCCGACGTCAGCCTGGCGTCGGATTTCACAGGTCCGATGAGGTACGTCCTGGCGGTTGTCTCGCTCGCGATCTGCTATCTGATCTGCGCTTACGGGCCGGGATTGGTGGGCCGTCTCACGTCAAATAAAGAAAAAGCTTAAGGCTTTCCGACTGGACAGGCAGCCCGTCGGAGCCTCCGCGACTCGGCTTAATACCTCAGCTCATAACGGTGAAGAACCCCCGCGGCCGCCCACGCAAGAAACGTGACCGAAGGCACGTATAGTTACTCAAATTGGGAATCCGTTAATTGAAGGATTGAGATTAACTGTCAAATCAGGTCGATTCCCGTTTTGTTCAGCGGTCGCCATATCAAACTCAGGATACATCGTCGAGTGCTTCCTTGATTCTTACTTGTCGAGTAAGAGCTCCCCTTAACAGGGGAGCCCTTACTCGACTAGAACCTCCCGCCTATCGCCAGTCCCGGTCCCAGTCACCAACGGGACGGATTGTAACCTGACCTCGCCACATGATGCTCGATTTCGTCATGCTGGCTCATTCGACATTTGGCACTGTTCATAGCTTTCGCTGACCGCTTTTGTCGCATTTTGCATGCGTGGGTCCGATGTTCAGGCCACGATAGGGCCCCACGAGGGGCCCTTGGCTCCGATATTGGCGAAAATCTCCTCGGATATAGGGTCCCAGTTGCTGAATACCGCCTTTTTGCGGATTCCTCTTTCGACGATCCTCGTAACTGTCAAATGGCTCAGCGACCACACTATGGATTCCGTGCAGGGCTTCTCGACGGACGTCCTGCGCCTTCCGCGTTCCGTCACAGTCTTGCGGACCCCTTTCATCTCGTACCTGGCCAATGCGATGGCTACCTCCGACAGAAGGGCCAGCAGCATGGACCCCCTGATGGAGGACTCGTTCCATACCCTCAGCGGCTTGATCCCCGTCACCCTCTTCAGCGAATGGATCAGATGCTCCACTGTGACCCTGGCGCGGTACTTGTCCAAGGCCTCCGCAGGTGTCAATTGGACCGAGGACTCGAGCTTGAATAATCCCGCGCGGGGGCCCATGACCTCCCTGATCAGCCCTTCGCGCTCCTCGTCCGTGAACTCCAGCTTCCTCTGCTG
>JAFZXW010000226.1 GCA_017616575.1 Candidatus Methanomethylophilaceae archaeon | reverse complement strand
GGCGGTCCTGAGATTGGGTTCCCTCTGATCCTCCAGGATCTTGTACATGGTGCTCTGGGAGATGCCCGTGGCCTTGGAGAACTCGTTCACGGTCATGTGGAGGTCGTTCTCCATCACGCGCCTCAGCGCCTTCTGGAACCCGCCCTCCTCGCGTATCATCCCCGCGATGAGATCGTCCACGGCGGTCATTGCTGCAGCCCCTTGACGTATTCGGCCGCCGATGTTCCGGCGACGCATCCCTGTCCCACGGCGCGGGCCACCTGCCAGGGCTTGCCGGTGACGTCGCCGCAGGCGAACACCCCCGGGACGTCCGTGGCGCATCCGTCGTCCACCTTGATGGTATCGTCCGTGCGCGGTATGACGTCCAGGTCCATCGCAATGTCAGCGGAGGACTTCGCCCCAAGCTCGATGAACACTCCGTCCGTCTGGATGGTGCTCCCGTCCTCCAATATGACGGATTCGACCTTCTCGCTGCCGATTATCGACTTGACGTCCGAGTTGATCATCTCCACGCCCGCGTTGGACGCCTTGACGACCACGTTCTGCGAGGCATTGATGGTCCTGTACACCCAATACACCTTGGAAGCGTAACGGGTCATCAGCTCCGCGGATACGGCGGCCTCGGTCTCGTCGCCTATGATGAGGACCGTCTTCCCTCTGTAGAATCCGCAGTCGCAGACCGCGCAGAAGCTCACGCCCTTGCCGTAGAGGGTCTTCTCCCCGGGAACGTTGAGCTCCTTCCTGGAGATGCCGGTGGCGATGATCACGGACTTGGCGTGTATGTCCTCGTCGTCCTCGGTGGTGAGCATGAAGCTCGGGCCCTCGTTGCTGGCGGAGATGATGTTCTTCTCCAGTATCTTGCATCCGAAGATCTTCGCCTGGCTCATTCCGTTTTTCAGGATCATGTCGCCGTTCATGGCCCCCGGGATCCCGAAGTAGTTCTCTATGCGGGCACCGTACATGGCGCTGTTGCCAGGTTTCCCGATGAGCACCACCGAGACCTTCCTGCGGGCGGCGTGGATGGCCGCCTGTATCCCTGCGGGTCCGCATCCTATGATGGCGACGTCGCAGTCCACGGTATCACAGTCCCGTGACGTATCCCTTGAGACCGGCGGCGGTGAGGCCGGGTTCCAGTCCGACTATGGTGTCCATCAGGTTGCCGTCCTTGAAGATCAGCAGCCGGGGGATCGAGGAGATGTTGAACCTCACGGCGGTGGCCTGATTGTCGTCGGTGTTGAGCTTTCCGACCTTGATCTCTCCCTTCGAGATCTCGGCCAGCTCGTCGACGATGGGGCCCATCCTCCTGCAGGGGCCGCACCAGGGGGCCCAGCAGTCCACGAGCACATACCCGCTGCCGCTGACGAACGAATCGAACGACGAATCGGTGACCTCAGCCACCGCGCCCTCGGCCTTGAGCTCCGCGGATGCCTTGGCGCCGATGAGCTTGGCATCGGCCATCTCCGCAAGGATCTCCTCCTTGGGCCTGAGGCCCACCAGCGTCTTCAGCAGGACCTTGTTCCTGAACATGAGGACGGTGGGGATCGCCTGGATGTCGAACCTGGCCGATATGCCCGGGGCGTCATCCACGTTGAGCTTGACTACCTTGACCTCGGAACCGTACTCCTGGGCGATCTCGTCTATGATCGGACCCAGTCTCCTGCAGGGGCCGCACCAGGGCGCCCAGCAGTCCACGAGCACGTTCGTGTTCCCGTCAACGATTGCGTCGAAATTGTCTTCGGTGATCTCTGTCGTCATTACAAACTACCTGGGAGCCTATCCCCTCCCGCGATTAAAAATCCTCGCACTTCACCCAAAAGGATTAATGGGTCGGCGACGATGGATGTCGGGATAAGGATGCTCGAGACCACAGGGGACATCATCGGATTGGACGTCTACGGGCCCTAGGGGGTATTCGTGGGCAAGGTGTCCAACATATCCTTCGACACCGACGGCAAGAGGGCCTACGGCATCATAGTCGACAGGGTCAACCCCGCCATAGCGGAGCAGGGAGTGATCGTCAGCATCCCCTACGAATGGGTCACGGCTGTGGGCGACGTCGTCCTCCTGAAGAGGTTCCCGGACAGGATCTTCAGAGACGGGCCTCCGGAGGGACTGTGAACGGCGCGCAGGCGCCCTTCATATCCGGATAGGGACCAAGTGCCAGCACCAGCGCGTCGATGTCATCGCCGTACAGTTTCGATAGCTCCACGTGAAGGTCCGCGATGCGCTTCGCTCCCCTGACGGATCCCTTGCGCATCAGCCTGTCCACCGAGTAGGTGTGCGGCACGAGCTTGTTGTCGCTCACCAGATTGTCCGCGTGGCAGACGATCTTCTGCTCTATGGTCCGGGGGATGTAATCGCCGGCGGGCAGACCCATCTCCCTGACGTCCTGTTCGTCCAATCCGGCACCGACGTGCCTCCTGATTATCTCGACGACCTCCATCGGGAGGTCCAGGTCCTTGGCGATGGACGCGCCTATGACCGCGTGCATGATGGAATGGTCCATCGATCTTCCGATGTCGTGCAGGAAGGCGCCAGCCCTGAGGAGATCGATGTCGCACTTCACCCTCTTGGCGATGGCCTCCGCCATGGTCCATACGGTGCAGCAGTGGACGATGACGCGCCTCTTGCATCCCGCTTCGGTGAGCAGACGGATGCACTCCGAATCATTTGGATAGGTCGACAACGGTCTTCCCCCTCTCGTTCGGTACGACCGTCAGCATCCCGCCGCGGTCCGCATACAGCGCCTGGCCTTCGGTGAATCTGTCCAGGAATATCGCCAGAGCGGCGATCTCCGAATGGGGCTGGTTGCCCACGGAGACGTTGAAGTCCGCCGCCTGATACACCTCGATCGGGACCTTCTCGGCGCCCACGATTATCATTATGTCCTCGTCCCTGGGGATCTTGGGGAGGGCCACATCCACCCTCTCGCCGTACATC
>JAFZXW010000225.1 GCA_017616575.1 Candidatus Methanomethylophilaceae archaeon | reverse complement strand
TGCTGGGGGTTCATCTCCCCCAGGCCCTTGTACCTCGACACGTTGGCTCCCGGGCCCAGCTCGGCCATGGCCGCGGCCATCTCCTCGTCATTGTACGCGTAGATCTGCTTCTTGCCCTTGTACACCCTGTACAGCGGGGGCATGGCGATGTACACGTGCCCGCCGTCGATGAGCGGGCGCATCTGCCTGTAGAAGAGGGTCAGGAGCAGGGTGCCTATGTGCGCCCCGTCCACGTCCGCATCGGTCATTATGACGACGCTGTGGTAGCGGATCTTGGACACGTCGAAGTCCCTACCGATCCCGCCGCCGATGGCGATGGCCAGGTTCTTGATCTCCTCGTGGTCCAGGAGCTTGTCCGGGCGGGCCTTCTCCATGTTCAGGATCTTCCCCCTCAGCGGGAGGATGGCCTGGAAGGCGCGGTCCCTGCCCTGCTTCGCGCTCCCTCCTGCGGAATCCCCCTCGACTATGTAGAGCTCGCACTTCGAAGGATCCTTCTCGGAGCAGTCGGCGAGCTTCCCGGGGAGGCTGGTGGTCTCCAGGACGCTCTTCCTCCTGGTGGCGTCCCTGGCCTTCCTGGCGGCTTCCCTGCCCTCGTATGCGGAGATGGCCTTCTTGAGGATGATCTGCGCGACGGAGGGGTTCTCAAGGAGGTACTCGGAGAGCTTCTCGTTCATCAGGCCGGTGACGGCGCCCTGCGCCACGCTGCTCCCGAGCTTCGCCTTGGTCTGGCCCTCGAACTGCGGCTCGGCCATCTTGATGCTGACGATGGCCGTCAGCCCCTCGCGGACGTCGGACCCCTCCAGGGTGGTGTCCTTGAGGATGTTGTTCGCCTTGCCGTAGTCGTTGATGCACTTGGTCAGGGCGGTCCTGAAGCCGGTGAGGTGGGTCCCCCCTTCGGGGGTGTAGATGGTGTTGACGAACGAGTCGATCTCCTCGTTGTAGCCGTCGGTGTACTGCATGGCGATGTCGATGCTCACGTCGTTCCTCACGCCGGCGAAGCGGATGGGTGTCTGATGGAGGGGCGTCTTGGACCTGTTCAGGTACTGCACGAACTCGGAGACCCCGCCGTCGTAGTGGAACCTCTCCTTCCTGCCGGTGCGGCGGTCCTCGAAGTTCACGGTGGCCTCGCTGTTGAGGAACGCCTGGTTGCGGAACCTGTTCTGCAAGGTCGTGTAATCGAACTCGACGGTCTCGAACATCTCGGCGTCCGGCCAGAAGGTGATCTCGGTCCCGTGCTCCTCGGATTCGCCGATAACCTCGACGGGGCCGTCCGGGACGCCTATCTTGTACGACTGCCTGAAGACCTTGCCCTCGCGGCGGACCACGGCGACCAGCTTGGACGAGAGCGCGTTCACGACGGAGACGCCGACCCCGTGCAGGCCTCCGGAGACCTTGTAGCTGTTCTGGTTGAACTTCCCGCCGGCATGGAGGTCGGTGAGGCACAGCTCGAGGGCGGACTTCCCCTCCTTGTGGTTCATCCCGGTGGGGATCCCCCTCCCGTCGTCGACGACGGTCACGGACCCGTCCTCGTTGATGAAGACGTCCACCTCCGTGGCGTACCCGGCCATGACCTCGTCTATGCCGTTGTCCACGACCTCGTAGACCATATGGTGGAGCCCGCGGGCGTCCGTGGACCCTATGTACATTCCCGGCCTCTTCCTGACGGCCTCGAGGCCTTTCAGGGCCACGATGCTGTCCGCGTTGTACTCCTCCTCGGAGCGCTCGAAATCGTTCCCATCCATTGTATCTGGCACCCTTATGCCAGCATCCTATATATACGCACGCGCGCACGTATTATTTTTAAGATAGAATGAAAAGCGACATACGGCAGTCGGGCTGGATATTCCTATTTTCACCTGTTTCTGCTTGACAAGGGAGATTGACGGAGGGCCTCCTCCGAAAAATCCCCGTTAGCCAGGGCGCCCCCTCGGGGCCAATCCCGAGGAAGCAACCCGCGTTCCTGAGGAAATCGGCAGCACTTGTTCCCGCTCGGCTGCGCCGACTCCCTCCAGCGGTCCTCCGATAAGAAAGAGCTCCCGGCGGCCTCGTCCATGCGCTTGAAAAGGCTGTAGGGCATGGATATGGTCATCCTCCCGTCCTCGATGAAGCGCCTGGGATAGAATTCGGTCATCCCCAGGACCAGCCTCGGCTCTTCGCCCTCCCCCTCCTGCCTAGGCGCCGAGTACACCCCTTCGCAACCGAAGAAGAACCCGGAACGCACCGCCGAGGAGACGCCGAAGTAGGACCTCATGGTTATCAAGGCGGACATCTCGAGGGCGTCCACCAGGAACGACACCGTCTCTATGGGGGCCCCCGCGCCCTCCGCCTCGTCCAATGGCTGCACCACCACGACATCGTCGGGGCTGCCGTAGACGGGGATGCTCCGGATATAGCCGTCCATGCAAGCTTCGGGGCTGCAGAAATACCTCCTTCCGGGCATCTCGCCCTCACCGGTGGAGTATAATCTGGAAAGTCTCCCCCTGCCCTCCAGGCCCTCTCCTCCCAGGCCCAGGCCGTCGAGGGCGCCTTTGCATCCCACCTCGCCCGCGGTCGCCGCCACGGTCTTCCCGTCCTTCCAGGCAGGGATCAGCATGCTGGCGACGACGCAATGCTCTTCGGTGGGGGAGGATGCGCAAGGAGGGGCCTCCTTGGCGTGATAGATGGCGACAGGCATGTATCTAGGCTTGAGCAGACGCACCAGTTCGGACATATGGGACGGATGGCCGTGGGACGATATATCCATATCCCGCCCTCCGACGGCAGGACGGGCGATGGAATCATGCGCGGCGCGGATCCTCTCCACCTGTCCGGGCAGGTCCTTGCGGATCTCGCACTCCCATATCACCAGGACGGTCCAGCCCTCGTCCTCGAGGGCCTTGTAGTTCCTCTGGTCCCGGCTGACGTTGCGCTCGAACTTCGTCGACCAGTACTCTGTGTTGGACTTGGGGACGGAAAGGTTGCAATGGGGGCACCTGTGCCAGAAGCAGCCGTTGACGAAGACGGCGATCCTGCGGCCGGGATACGCGATGTCTGGCCTGCCGCTGACCTTCCACTGGATGCGATACCCTGAAAGCCCGGCCTCCCTCAAAGCCCTGCGCAAGGCGAGCTCGGGCCCGGTGTCCCGCCCCTTGTTGGACCTCATCGAGCGGGAGACGCTCTCCTTCACCGGGACGGCCCAGCCCGGCTTGGAACCTGCCATAGAGGGTCGTGCGCAAGGCGGCGTATATCTGTGACCCCGGACGGGATGCCGTCAGAGGACGCGTTGTCACTAGAAAAATGGAACGGCGCCAGCCGTACGTACGCTCATTTGCGGCCTTCCGCCAGACGGAGGACCTCCTCCGAAGGAATCCCCGTGAGCTCGGACACCTCCTCGGGGCTCATCCCCTTCGAGAGCATCCTGCGGGCTATGGCTTCGCCGCCAGCCTTGAATCCTTCACGCTCGCCCCTCCTGAAGCCTTTCTGCTCAAACGCGGCGCAGTTCATCCTCATGTTCTCCTCGTCATCGAACATCTGCTCGTATACGCCCATGACCTCCGACCTCCTGGACCATATGAATTCGCCGATCTTCCCGCAACGCGCCCTGCATTCGTCGAATGCTGTCGCCACCGCCGCCTTGCCTTCCGAATCCCGTTTCCTCGATATCACCGTGTCGATTATGCGGCAGGCCTCGGCATACCCCCACAGGATTCCGCCCTCCTTGACCGGGACCTGCTCGAGGCCGCCTTCGTCCATCGGGTCCCTGGATATCCCCTGCAGGCTGAAAAGCCTCCCGCGCCCCCTGCTGGTGTTGACCACGTACACCTCCCATCCCGGGAGTCCCCTCGCGTCGTACAGCGTCATCCCCCTCTCTTCCATGAACGCGCGGTAAGTCTCCGCGAGGTAGAAGAGGGCCCTGAGCTGCATCGGCCTCAGATGGCAGCTCTGAGCCTCGACCAGGCATATCCTCTTGTCCCCGACCGAGAACCCCAGGTCGTTCGTGAAGCCTCTGGCTATGACGCGCTTGGCCGTGCGTATCCTGACGTCCTCCACCGTCGACGACAGGTCCTCCGGATGGAGCTCCCTGTACAGCTCCAGAACGTTCTCCTCGTGTCTGAAGAAACTCACGAACACGGAATCCTTAGCATTGCGCCTGACCATCCTCCCGTGACCGCCTGACATCGCCCCGCCCGCCCTTGCATGGACGCCCATCCGGGGAGCATGGCTTGAAAAGGACGGCGTGCCCGCACGGAACGTCCGACCAGCACCTATTAAGACACCCAGACGATACTCGTGGCGATGAGCACCGTCATGGAGAAAGCCCGCAGGGGGGAGGTCACGCCCCTGATGAGGAGGATCGCGGAGAAGGAAGGAGTGAGCGCCGAGTTCGTGAGGAACGGGATAGCGTCAGGACGCATATGCGCCCCGCACAACCCGATCCACGACGCGGAGCCTGCGGCCATAGGCGAAGGGCTGCCCGTCAAGGTGAACGTCAACCTCGGCACCTCCCGCGACATGGCGGACCTGGACGCCGAGCTGGAGAAGCTCAGGATCGCGATGAAATACGGCGCGGACGCCGTCATGGACCTCAGCACCGGCGGGGACATCGACGCCATCAGGAAGAGGCTCATATCCGAATGCCCGGTGATGATGGGGTCCGTCCCGATCTACCAGACCGGCGTCATGGCGGCGAGGAGGAAGGCCATCGTCGAGATGACGGAGGACGACATCTTCGACGGCATCGAGAAGCACGCCAAGGACGGGATGGACTTCATGACCGTCCATTGCGGCATCACAAAGGAGAGCGTCGCCTGGCTCAAGAAGTCCGGCAGGATCACCGACGTGGTCTCCAGAGGAGGGTCGTTCCTCACCGCGTGGATCCTCCACAACGGGCAGGAGAACCCCCTGTACAAGAACTTCGACTATCTTCTAGACCTCGCCAGGAAGTACG
>JAFZXW010000224.1 GCA_017616575.1 Candidatus Methanomethylophilaceae archaeon | reverse complement strand
GCAGCTTCCACAGGCGATACAGCCGCGGATATCCTTGTTGCCGATCTGAACGACTTCGGCATCCACGCCTTCTTTCTCGAAGACTTTGAGCATTTCATTAAGCGCAATGGTCGTGTTTCCGTTGATTCTCGGGCTTCCGTTTATCATCAGGACTTTCATTTCTGTCACCTGTCAAGTCTAAGGCCCCCTCGCTTATTATCTTCTCGCATGGACGGTTTCCGCCGGAGCGTGACGGGAAGGCGCGATAGCAGGAGAGGCCAGCGCATCGGGCGGAGGCAAGATAGATTTATACCTCATGTCTGGGATTCGAGGACGTCTTAACGTCATCGGAGGTGTAAATACGGATAGCAAGAAGATCGGGATCATGGCCGGGGTGGCCGTGATAATAATAGTCATACTCGCCGGTATGTTCCTACTCAGGCGACGGTAAACCGGCTCCAGGGCCTTCTGGCCCTTGTTTTCATTTGATCAGGCCTAGTTCGGATGGCTCTGCATTCGATTCGTTTAATCATGGACGACGGGGCCGTTCTGGCGAAAGGCGGATCCACGCCATTTCATCCTTTTGAAGTCTGGAAACGCATAGGGCGCCCTGGCGAGAATAAAGAAAGAAAAAGTGCAGACAGCGTGCCTGAGTTCCCGTACGCTTGCGCAATACAGTACAGACAGGTACGCGGGCGGACTTTACTGCCGGGTTCGGGATGGGACCGGGTGTTTCCCCGCCGCTATGGCCGTCTTGCAATCCCAGCAAGATTTAATGTTATTTATAGATATCTCTTGATGGCGGTGTCATAAAATCAGAGAATGTTCTATGGTTTCGAAAAAGAGTCTTTTTCTGTGCTGTTTTAGGCTTTCCGTTGAAGTCTTCCGCGAAGGTAGATTAACAAGCAAGGAATCCGCCCATCGATATCATGAGCGACGAGAAAGCCAACGCGGACTATTGCGAGAAGCAGTACCAGCTCGGGCTGTCATACCTGTACGGCACCGACGTTCCCAAGGACTTCGCCAAGGCTGCCGAGTATTTCCAGGACGCATGCTCCAAAGGCTACATCCCTGCCATGAGGGAGCTCGGTATAATGTACGCCTCCGGGCAAGGCGTCGAGCCAGACATTCAGAAGGCGGTCCAGTACCTCGGGGATGCCGCCGATTCGCTGGATCCTAGCGCCTTGTACCATCTCGGGCTCATGTACGAGGTGGGCAGCGGAGTTCCCAAGGACATGCAGAAGGCCGTCAGGATGCTGGCCTACGCCGCCGAGATGGGATTCCCCGGGGCCGACGTGGATGCGGAGAGGTTGGACGCGATACTTACAGAGCAGAGGAACAAGAACCTGCGCGCCAGGCCCCTGTTGAAGCTCCAGATCTCCGACGTAGACGTCGAGGCGGCGTGTTGCAAGCAGATGCTGGACGCCCTTCTTGAGCAGGATATAGTATTCATAGACTCCTACAAGGGTCCGGCCCTCTTGGGCGAGGACAAGGACGGCATGGACGCGGTGCTAGAACGCTGCCCTTTCTGCGGGGCGCCGGTACAGATAGTCCCTAGGGACAAGAAGTACCGATCCGTCTTGAAAACGTATTAATCGGCATGGAGGCATTACCCGGGCATGACAGAGACCGACTACAGCCTTCAGGATTCCATTGACACCATATCGGCCGTCGTGGAGAGGAAGAAGAACGAGATCTCCGACCTCGAAGGCAAGCTGAAACGCTACAGGAAGCAGGACAAGAAAGACGCCGTCGAAGGCCTCATCAAGTACATCAACGCGGACATGGTCTCGTACATCACCGTTTTGGCGGATCTATCCGGGGACGATTCCCTCCTCGAGGGACTCGACCTCGACGGAATCGACGACGTAGAGCGCCCTGATTGTTACGATAAGTACTTGGAATCCCAGGGAAGCGACGTGGTCGAACAGGAGATGAAGGCCGACGAGATCCGCGCCGACCATTGCTCCGGGGTCTTGGAGGCCTGGTACGAGGACATCGGCCTGCAGGCGCTGGGATCCGACAAGATGATAAGGGTCATGATGAAGGACCCTTACATACTCGGCGTGATCGGCGAGGCCATATTCGACGACGACATCCTGTTCGACAAGCTGAACAAGTGCTTCTCCGGCTCCAAGAAGAAGTCCAAGAAGAAGTCCAAAAAGGGGAAGAAGAAGGATTGAACCTTCCTCCGTTTCAATGAAAGGGGCAAGCACCCCGTCACCCTTCCCTGTCGGACGATTTGATGCTGACGGATAAAGATAAATACCGACGATTCGGATGTTTGAAGACGAACGTGACGGGTATGAACGAAACTGGTGTTGGAACGAAACCCTTTAACCCGTCACCTCACGCTTTTATTCGCGCTCTGCCGCCTTTCCGAACATCATGGACATCAGCCTGAACAGGAGGCTCTTCCATACCTCCACCGATTCGCGGTCGGGGACGCCCGGGTCTATCAAGGTCGCGCAACGGTCCCTGTACGAGAACAGGCCGACCACATACGGCATCTCGTCCTCGGAAATCGTGCCTTCATGCACCGCCCTCAGGATGCAGAACGCGTAAGTGACGTTGTCCAGCAGTTCCGTCGCGCCCATGACGTAGGCCAAGGAGTCGAGTATCTCGTTGCATGCGTATATCGCTCCGCAGGCGGGGTCAGAATCGAAGAGGGACCCCACATTGACGGGGTCGTAGATGTCGTATCCGTTGTTGCAGCGGGCCCTGCCGAGGACGGTCTCGACCTTGGAGGCCATGGGGTGGACGGGGTTCGACGAGACGAACTCCGACAGCTCCTCGACGGCCTCCTCGTCGAGCTTGTCCAAGGAATAGGTCTTCTCGCCGATCCCTAGCCTCTCCAGCAGCTCGTCCGGGTCGCATGATGAGAACAGGACCTCCTGCTTGATCATCTTAACCACGGGGAACCTGTGGCCGGAGGACAGCGACTCCTCGTTGATCTTGAACTCCTCCTTTGCCTCCGGACCTTCTCTTTCGTCTTGCATCTTGTCCCTCCACTCACTTTTCGCTATTCATATTTGTTGACTGCAGGCTTATCGGGGTCGCCTCTTTGAGGATGTCCGATATCAATTCGTCCTCGCGGGACTTCCAGAATCCCACATCGCACACTAGTATCAGAGTCTCCTTCGCCCTCGACACCGCCGTGTTGATTATGCGGAGCCCGATGCCGGTCTTGGAGCTGGTGAACCTCAATGGCACCGCCTTGGAAGGGGAGCCGTTGTCCGCGACGCTGAGGATGACGGTCTTCCATTCCCTGCCCTGGGAGGCATGGATCGTCATTGCGCAGTCCTTGTACTTCCCGAGCACGGTCTTCAGGAGCTTGGCCTGGGCGGTGTATGGCGTCAGGACGGCGATGTCGACTGTCCCAGGGGAGCCGTTCTCGACGATTTCCTTGATGGCCTCCGCCTCCGCCGCGTTCTCCCTGTCCTTCCTCTCCGCGCATGCGGCGTCCACGTACAGGAGGCGCAGGTCGCCTTCCCCCCGCCCCCTC
>JAFZXW010000223.1 GCA_017616575.1 Candidatus Methanomethylophilaceae archaeon | reverse complement strand
TATTTTGTGGACGGGGACGTCGGGTGCCTGATAAGAATCGGCAGGAAGCCAGAGGTGACTTTCATGGAGCCGGATTCGGTATACATGAAGGCATCCTGCCGACGGGGCAACCGTTTATCTACGCGTTCGACGTGGAAGGGGCATGGCATTGTTCAGGCGGAAAGAAGCCTCCAGCCGCGTTCCTTGCAGACGGGAGTCGGAGGTCAGCGCGGCGGAGG
This sequence comes from Candidatus Methanomethylophilaceae archaeon, assembly GCA_017616575.1. Classification (GTDB taxonomy): domain Archaea; phylum Thermoplasmatota; class Thermoplasmata; order Methanomassiliicoccales; family Methanomethylophilaceae; genus Methanoprimaticola. Next base: position 3,031 of record JAFZXW010000223.1, on the reverse strand, counting down.
CGAAGAAGGACGCCAGGGTCATCTACTCCCCGGAGGACGTCCGCGACTTCGTCCTGCTTTCCGACGGATGCGCCTGGACTTACATCGACGGCGGCCGTACCATGCTGTACTTCCTGGGGAAGGACAGGGTCGACGGGCGCGAGCCTTTGGTGGAAGAGCGCTATTCCCTCGACATTCCAGGCCCCAGCATCTTCAAGGAGATGGCGAGGGACGCCGTCGAGCTGGCATCCGTGGACGCCGGCATGGACGCCGACATGTCCGCGTCGGTCGCTGCCGAGTTCTCCAAGGTAAGGAGGGTGACGGTGGACAGGGGGAGGCTGCGCATACGTCTGAACCAAGGGTTCGGGGTGAACGCCGACCTGAAGGTCCCAGATGTCTTCTTCTACGAGGTGCTGGGGATGATAAGGGAGAGGTGCCCTGGCGCCGAGTTCAATCTACGAGGACGGCATGGAAGATGAAGAGGAGCATAGCATATTGCGGATTGGATTGCGAGTCCTGCGAGGCGTACATCGCCACCGTGAACGATGATGACGGGCTCAGAAGGAGAATTGCAGGCCAATGGAGCGAATTGAACGGCGTGGACATCACCCCGGAGATGATAAACTGCCTAGGGTGCCGTGCGGACGGGGTCAAGACGCCGTATTGCGAGTCGCTTTGCGAGATCCGCAAATGCGCCATGGGAAAGGGATTCGAGACCTGCGGCTCCTGCGGGGAGATGGGCTCCTGCAGGAAGCTGTCGATGGTATTCGATAACAGCGAAGACGCCAGGAAGAACCTCGAGGCCGATAGGACCTGATCAGATGCCGGTATCGTCGGGGAAGCCTGAACCCCATGGCCAGATAGTCCTCTTCGGAGAACCGGTGGCAGGTGGTCCGGCCCAGTTCCTCCGAGAGGCAGTAGACGTCGTCATCTCCCGGGAACGAGAGGACCCAGTCGAAATCGAAGACGCCGGATTCTCCGGACCTGACCTCCGGATATCTGTCTTTCACCCGTTCCAGGAAATCTTTCAGCGGGATGCCGTCCTTGGAGAGGGAGACTATGAACGCCATGGTCTCTTTCACGGGCATCTTGGATATCTTTTCGCATTCCTCCTCCGGCACGGTCACCCTGACGCGTCCCGGAAGCCGTTCCAGCATGATGCCTGGAAGGGAGCCGGACGATTCCTTCTAGAAATCTTCGGCCAGTCTGTCGAAGTCGCCTTCAAAAGGGTAGTAGAGGGATATGCTCCCGGCGGAGTCCCCTATCTTCAAACTCATCTCTTGGACGGATTGAACCGTCCTGGAGAACAGGCGTCTCCCGTCCATGGGCGCTCTTATGGGGACAGAGAATCAACGTATGCCGGCCAGGGCGGGCATGGGGCCCGTCCCTGTTGAAAATGTCTTGCCGTCGCAGGGTCAGGACATCAGCCCGGCTTCCCTGAGCTCGTTGGCTATCTTGTCGACCGCCTTGTCGACGTCCTCGGGGACCTTGGCCCCGGTGCAGACCATCTTCCCGGATCCGAACAGGAGGACCACGACCTTGGGGTCGTCGAGCCTGTAGACGAGTCCGGGGAACTGCTCCGGCTCGTACTCGACCCTCTCCAGGCCGAGGGTGATGGCGACGGTGTTGAGGTTAATCTCCTGCTCCAGGTCGGAGGAGGCGACTATGTTCTGGACCTCAATCTTGGGCTCGATGGTGATCTTGATGTCGGCCTTCTCAAGGTCCTTCGCCACTTTGCTTATGGCGACCTTGACGTCCTCGCGGCATTTGGCCCCGGTGCAAACGACCTTTCCGCTTCTGAATATGAGAGTGGCCGTCTTGGGCTCCTGGAGCCTGTATACGAGGCCGGGGAACTGCTGTGGGTTGTACTCCGCGCCGGTCAGCGCGCTCTGGATCTTGTTGAGATCGAGTTCCTGTCCAAGGTAAGTGGAGGCCACGACGTTCTCGATATTCTTCTTAGCCATTTTGACACCAAGAAGGGCTATTTATATAGTATTTATAAAGGTTTCTACTTAGTTCATATACGGAGCCATAAGAACCGAGATTCGGAAGGGCGGTAGAAACATGGGGTCGGGAGAGGGAATCGAACCCCCGTATACGGATCTGCAGTCCGTCACATAGCCTCTGTGTTATCCCGACGCTGGATGTCCGATGCCAAAAGGATATAAAAAAGTTCGTAGGCCGTCCCCCGCCGTCTGGACAGGGGCGGCCGTTCATGGTCGTCTGAACTTGACGAGGCGTCCGCAGGCGTCGCGCCTGGCCGTTCCGAACTCGCTCAGCTTGGAGATCTGGTCCTAGTCGAACACCGGCCCGTCCTTGCAGACCCTCATGTCGTCGATGACGCAGCATCCGCACACCCCGGCGCCGCACTTCATGTACCGCTCGAGGGAGAGCTGGCATCCGATCCTCAGCTCCTGGCACGCCTTGTACGTGAAGTACAGCATGACCTCCGGCCCGCAGGCAAGGACGCAGTCGTAATGCTTCACGGAGGCCATCTCCCTCATGAGCTGGACCGCGTTCCCGTGGAACCCTCTGCTCCCGTCGTCGGTGGCTATGCGCAGGTTCCTAGAGAACCTCCCGGCCAGGTCGTCCAGTATGATGTCCTTGTCGGTGCGCGCGGCTATGATGGCGTCGGCGCCGGTGGCCGCTATCGCAGGCATGACGGCCGCCGTGCCCACGCCTCCGCCGATGATCAGCTTCTCTCCGGGCGAGGACAGGTCGAACCCGTTCCCGTACGGTCCTCTGATCCTCAGACGGTCGCCGGCGGACAGCCTGTGGAGCGCCTTGGTGGCTTCGCCGACGGCCTTCACGGTTATGCTCTTGCATCTGTCTCCGATGCCGGAGAGGGACATGGGGATCTCGTCCACTCCCGGGATCCAGACCATCACGAACTGCCCGGGCCTCGCCTCTGCGTCCCATTCGAAGACGAACGTCTTGGTGTCGTAAGCCTCGTCGATAACCTTCTCTATCCTGACCACGCACTCACTCATGGGCGGCCCCCTCCATCGATTTGATTGAATCGTATCCGTAGTCTTCCATGAAACGCTCCAGG
>JAFZXW010000222.1 GCA_017616575.1 Candidatus Methanomethylophilaceae archaeon | reverse complement strand
TCCACGATGGCCTGTCCGATCTTGTACGCGTTGTCGTAGGCGAGGATGTGTCCCTCGGGCCCGCGGACACGGTCGGAGATCATGTACAGGTCCCTGAGGGTCTTCTCGTTGCCGGTGGCGATGGCGGTGTTCATCAGGGAGACCTCGTATCCGAGGGATCCGAGCCAGCACTGGACGGACGATCCTCCGAACTCGGGGTGGTACTCGACGGACTCGTTGGACCACAGGTCGCACACCTGCGCCATCAGGTTACCCTGAAGGTCGGCGTGGGCGCACTGGCAGTTCTTTCCTTCCTGGGCGCAGGGGTTTCCGGCGATCGCCTTGCATATGGGCCCCTCGTATCCGCAGTCCTTGTCGGGTCCGGACGCTCCGCACTCCCAGGCGACCAGGGTCCTCTGGGAAGCGATGGCACGGGTGACCGCAGAATAGGTCCTCTGGACATCGTTGTCCAGGAATCCGCCTGCCATGAACATCGAGGTGTTGGCTCCGGAACAGTTGGTGTCTCCTCCGGCAATGCACTTGTTCTTCTTGGCGATGTCCACGAACTCGGTCCAGACATGCTCCATGTCGATGGCTCCGAGGTATCCGACTCCGAACAGGAACGCCACGATGTCACCGTTGGTGGTGGCATAGTCGGCGAGCTCCTTTCCTCCCATCGTCTCGCAAGAGAGCACGTCGGCTCCGTTCTCGCAAGCGACCTCTGCGGCCCTGAACAGAGCCTCGGGGTATCCGTGGGATCCGCCCATGCCGGTCCTGAGACCTTCCTCGGCCTCACGCTGGTCGGGGATGGTGTGCCTGACGGCGCAGTTGATGCCGTACTCCTCATGGAATTTCTCGCAGATGGCCTTCTGGCCCTCGACGACGGGGGTGGACATCTTCGGGTTACCCATCTGGGAGATCCACTCGGTCTCCAGCTGGACGTCGGGGAATCCGAGGGTGACGGCCCTGTTGAGGACGTCCTTGGAGATGTAGTCGACGTACTCCTTCTTGAGCCTGGCGGGGTCCTTCTCAGATCCAGGCCTGGGACCGTAGTTGAGCTCGGGAATGACCCTCCCGGCTCCGACTTTGATTCCGAATCCGTAAGACACGGGGTGCTTGGCAGTTCCGAAAACCATCTCGTCTGCGCTCGCGTATGCCATCTTGGTGTATTTCGTCGCCATCTCAATCACGCTCCAATAATGTCGTCCCACTCTTCCCTTATTCTCTTCCAGTCGTATCCAGCAAGGATCTTGTCTGCGATCGGGGGGGTCTGGGGAGCCTTCTCCGAGTAGATACCGAGGTCGAAAGACTCTGCGAAATCCCTGTTGACCGCACCGCCTGCCGCCATGAACGGAATGTTGAACCCGTCCTTCACGAGAATCTCGGCAGCCCTCGGGAAAGCGGTCATGGTGGTGGTCATGAGCGCGGTTCCGGTAACGAGCATAGGCTTGGTCTCCTCGACCTTCGCGACGAGGTCGGTGACGGCGACGTCCTTGCCCATGTCGATGACGGAGTATCCGGAGGACCTCATCATTACAGCGGCGATGTTCTTTCCGATGTCGTGGGGGTCTCCCTCGGCCGCATGCATGACGACAAGTCCCTTGGTCTGCCTTCCGCCGGCGATCTGCTTCTCGGCAAGGGCGATTCCGATCTCCATGGTCTTCGCGGCCATCATGATCTCGGGCAGGTAGTAGATGTGCTCCGCGTACAGCTTGGCGACGCATTCCATTCCGACGACGAGCCCGTTGTTGATAATGTCCAGCGGCTTGTGCGTCTTCAGGGCTTCGGTCGTGATGGGGCCTACTTCCCTCAGCTTCATGTAGAGGACGGCCTCGGCAACCTTTTTGAGGACCGGGTCCGCAGGAAGCATCTTCTTCGCAATGGTCTCAGGGGAGTCTTCGTTCTGAGCCTCGACGTCATAGCGCCTGAGGATCTTGGTGAAGTCAACACCTTTGTAGTCTATCATTTGTTTCCCTCCAAAGGCATCGGTTCTACCCGATTGCCTGAAAATAAATCGGCCAAAACGCTATTTAAGCAGTTGGATGGATGGTTGTTTAATCTACGGTTATCCGTCAATTTTGAGACGTAATACATTGTTATGTCAGCAAAATCATTTCAAAGTCAACATTGGCTTCGATACCAAGGATGGCCAAGACCGGCCGATTGACGCAGAAGTGCCATCCATGATTCCATGTAAATATAAGAAGATGCATTGTCAAAAGCATGTATGTATACATCCTAGGGGGCTTCCTAGGAAGCGGGAAGACCACTTTGCTCATGAAACTCGCTTCCATGTACACCAAACGCGGAGAGAAGACCGCCCTTCTGGTGAACGAGTCCGGCGAGATAGGCGTAGACGGGGCCACCCTCAAGGCCGAAGGTTACGACGCCATCGAACTTCCGAACGGATGCATATGCTGCTCCCTGTCCGGTACCCTGCAATCCGCCCTCAGGAACATCGAGAAGGACATCGACCCCGACGTCATCATCGTGGAGCCTACCGGGCTGGCCCTGCCTCACAAGGTGAAGGAGCTGGTCCGCGTGTCGATGATAGACGCCGACGAGACCTTCATAATCGGCGTCGCGGACGTGCAGAGGTTCGATGACCTGATCAGGAAGAAGGAGGAGTTCTTCACCATGCAGATGAGCCATGCCGATTTCGTCCTCATTAACAAGAGCGACCTTGCGAAAGAGGGGCAGATCGAAGAGATCACATCGTGGATAAAGAAGAAGTTCCCTGGAAAGCCCGTCATTTCCATATCCGCCAAGACGGAGGAGAACCTGGACAAAGTTTACGAGATGATGAGATGAGCGACCAAGAACAGACTTCTTTGGAAATTGCCGGCGGATGCGCCGTGGGGTTCACCGGATCGATCAGCTGCTACAACGCGGACGCAGAGGCGCGTTTCTCGAAAGCCCTCCTGGACGTGGGCAAATGGGTGGTGGAGGAATCCGGAAGCCTCCTAGGCCACATAAAGGCCGCCATCGTCAAGGAGGACGGCTCCGGAATCACGCTCAACCTGACCGATCTAGAGAACGGCGTGGAGCATCACGGCCGCCTCGACCCCCAGGAGAAGGTGAGCTTCTCGTTCATGTGCGCCGTCCTGGACGTGGACGAGCACGAGCTGAAGCACGCCATGTGGCACGCCCTCGAGGACACCGGGCTGGACTACAGCCTCGACGAGGCCCCCTGCCATTGCCACGACCACGATCACCACCACCACGACGAGGAAGGATGCGGGTGCCACCATCACCACGACGAGGATCACGGGCACCATCACCACGACCACGGGGAGGAGTGCGGATACCACCATCATCATGAGGATCAGGAGCCTCGCCATGGGGGCGAACGTTGCTGCCATTCGCACAAGAGCTCTAGATACGAAGAAGTGGAGGTCGGCGACGCGATGCTTACCGGCACCTTCTCGGACCTGAGACCGGAGAGCTTCATGTCCATACTCGAATCCATGGACTCCATATGGGACTGGATATGCTCCGTGGACGGAGCCCCCGAGCTCATCGAGGTCACCATCGCCCCTGAGGATGCGGACTGGGCGGTCATAACGATGACGGAAAAGGACTTCACGCTGCTCGAGGGGAAATTCCCAACCTGCAAGAAGGCCGCCTTCCGTCTCGAATGCGTCGCCATCGGCGTGAACGAGAAAGAGATCAAACACCGGGCCTTCCACGCGTTGGAAGACTCCGATGTCAAGAACACCATAAACGGACAGCCTTACTGCGGCGGAAGCCACGGCTGCTGCCACAACTGATTTTCAAACCATATCCGCCGAAAGGCGGCCTCAAACCCTTTAATGGAGGGAAACAAATGAACTACGGTATTTCTTTAGACATAGGCACCAGCGGGACCAGGGGCCACGCCGTCGACCTAGACACGGGGAAGATCCTGTCCACCGCCGTGACCGAATGCCATCCGCTGCCCGGGGCCAACATAATGGACCACCTGACGTTCTGCATCAACGTCGGGACCGACATAGCCCATAGGATCCTGATAGACACGGCCAACAAGGTTGTCTCCGCGCTGGACGTGGACAAGAACTCGGTCGAGAGGGTGAGCATTTGCGGGAACCCCATACAGCTCTCCCTGTTCCAAGGGATCCCCGTTGACGACCTGGCCTTCGCCG
>JAFZXW010000221.1 GCA_017616575.1 Candidatus Methanomethylophilaceae archaeon | reverse complement strand
TTCCGATTCCGTATCCATGAACGCGGCATGGCTTCACCCGGCCCTCATGCTGGCTGCGGCCGCCGTCGGCCTGGCCGTCGGGTCTCTTGCGGGGATGGGGCATCAGGACTCCGTCTACATCGAGCCGTTTCTGATGGCCATGCTGTTTCTGGCGTTCCTGTCTGTAGATGCGTCAGCCGCGAAGGGCGCCCTCCCGTCCAGGAGGTTCCTCTTCACAGCCTTGGCCGTGAACTTCGTATGGACGCCGCTGTTCGCGTTCGCGCTGTCCGTCGTGTTCTTCCCCGGGTCGGCCGATGCCAGGACCGGGCTGATAATGCTCCTCGTCACCCCTTGCACCGACTGGTACCTCGTGTTCACCAGGATGGCGAGGGGGAACGTCCCGTTGAGCGGGACCCTGCTTCCCATAAACTTGATCCTCCAGGTCTTGCTACTCCCCTTCTACGTCTCCGCATTCACCGGCAGGGACGTCGGGTTCGATCCGGTCCCGATGCTTCTGGACACGGCCTACGTCCTCGCCGTGCCTCTGGCGGCGGCCGTCGCCGTAAGGCTGCTGGCCATTTGCTTCCCCAAGGCCAGAGATGCCGTCAGCGCGATAGACGCCAGGACCGACGATCTGCAGCTGCTCTTTCTTTGTGTGGCGATCGCCGTGATGTTCGGGGCGGAGGGTTCCACGCTCTTCGGCAACCTGGACATGCTCGTATGGACGCTGGCGCCGCTGCTTCTGTTCTTCGCCGTCAACCTCTTGCTTACGACGGGCGCCGGGAAGGCCATGCGCTTCGGGTTCGACGACGTGACCTCGCTGGTGTTCACGTCCCTGGCTAGGAACTCCCCTCTCGCATTGGCGATAGCCGTCGCGGCGTTCCCGGATTCGCCGTTGATCATGCTGATGCTGGTGATAGGGCCTTTGATAGAGCTCCCTGTCCTCTCCTTGGTGGCAGGATACAGGCTTTCTCTTCGGGAAAAAGTCTCTGAAGAAACATAAAGTATGTTCATTGATTAAAACCGATTATAAACAACCTGTTGTACATACAGCAGACCATAAGGCTGTCAATATGTCCCATGTAGAACTATATATACATACATCGGGATTCCGAAGGCATGGCGCAGAACGTCCTCAAAGAGAGCCTCGCGGAGAAGACACGCATGTACATCGACGCCCATCCCAGCATCAAGGACTGCGTGTCCAAGGGGCTCGTTAACTATTCGTCGCTTGCGAGGCTGATAATGAAGGACATCGACGTCGACAACGAGGAGGCCGTCATGATCGCCTGCCGCCGCTACGCCTCGAAGCTCTCGGTCACCACCGACCACGAGATGAGCATCCTGAGGATCCTCAAGGACAGCAGGCTCGAGATGAGGACCAAGACCTGCATCGTGACGGCCAAGAACGACTGGTCCGTCCTTCACAAGATGGACAACCTGTTCAAGGACCTCTGGAACGAGAACTCCATCATGCAGTGCGTCCAGTCCGCGTCGGCAGTCACAATCATCGCCGACAAGATGCTCAAGGACAGGATAATGGACACCGTCGGGAGGTTCAACATCATAAAGGTGAGGGAGAACCTGGTGGAGATCGCCGTGAAGTCCCCAGAGAAGATAGTGGACACCAGCGGGGTCATCGCGTACCTGATCACCAACCTCTCCGACGCCGGCATAAACATCGAGGAGACCGTCAGCTGCCATACCGACACGATATTCATCGTCGGGGAGGCGGACATGATAAGCGCCTACTCCGTGCTGACCAAGTGCATCCAGTCTGCCGAGGCCGTCGTAGGCGACCAGTGAGCCCTCGGCTTCCGTGGAAGAGGCACTTGGTCTGGTACTCCGGCTCGCAGGAGACGTAGATCCCCAGCTTCTTGTATAGGCCCTCGTCGACGGGCGAGATAACCACCGATGAATGCGCGTCGCAGCCTTTCAAGGCCGGGAGGGCGGAGAACGCCTTCTCGGCGTAGGCGTCGACGTTGGCAGCGATGGAGAGCGCGACCAGCATCTCGTCTATGTGGAGGCGGGGGTTCCTGTTGCCTAGGTATTCGACTTTCAGCCGCTGCATGGACTTGATGACATCCGGGGATATCAGGAGGACGGAGTCGTCGATCCCCGCTATGATTTTGAGCGCGTTAAGGACCATCGCGGAGGAGGCCGTCAGGAGCGCGGACGCCTTCCCCATGACGATGGTCCCGTCGCCGAGTTCCATGGCCACAGCCGGGCGGGATTCCTTGCCGGCGTAATCGCGTATGGCGGTGACGGTCTTACGGCATGCGGGGGTTATTCCAGCGCGCTTCATGCAGAGCTCGAGCTTGAATATGGACGATTCGTCGCCCTTCCCTTCCCGATGGTCTCTCAGTGTTCCGAAATAACGCCGGATGATCTCGTTCTCGGCCGCTTTCCTGACCACGTCGTCGTCCACGATGCAGTTGCCGGCCATGTTTACCCCCATGTCGGTGGGAGACGAGTACGGCGATTTTCCGGATACGCCTTCGAGTATCGCGTTCAGCACGGGGAAGACCTCGACGTCGCGGTTGTAGTTGACGGTCGTCTCGCCGTACGCTTCGAGGTGGAAGGGGTCGATCATATTGACGTCCGCCAGATCGGTGGTGGCGGCTTCGTAGGCGATGTTTACCGGATGGCGGAGGGGGAGGTTCCAGATGGGGAAGGTTTCGAATTTCGCGTAT
>JAFZXW010000014.1 GCA_017616575.1 Candidatus Methanomethylophilaceae archaeon | reverse complement strand
CCTGTCGGAGCACAGGATCGTGAACGACGCCGACCTGGAATCCTTCAGGGCCAAATCCAGGGGGCTCCTGGAGAGGCTCGGATGAGATTCACGACCGCGCGCCTCTGCGGGGGGTAGTCCATCATGGCCATACCGGCCGACCCCATGGACATAGACCTCCCCAAGGCCGCCGAGGCCCTCTCCTCCAAAGGATGGAGCCTCTCTCAGATGGACGGGATGATGGCCGTCTTCCAATGGAACGGGATGGAAGTCACCCTCTACCCCCAGGGGAAGATGATGTTCTTCCCGCTGGAGGACAGGTCCCTCTGCATAAAATACGCGACGGAAGCCTTGGGATCGCTCCGACGCCGCCTTTCCATCGTTGTCGCACCGAATGCCATACTTTATCTACGATAGCCCGATAGAAGGCCATGGATGCACCGGCCGCGGCGTTGGCGGCGATAGCCTTGTCGGCTTTGCTGTCGTACGTCGCATACAAGACGAACTGCCTCACGCGCGGAGGCGCTGCCGCCTCGTTCCTGGTAGGCGCTTTCACCGGCGCGGTCGGCTCCGTCAGCGCGTTCGTCCTACTGACCATATTCACCCTGTCCGGGTTCGTCGCCACGCGCATAGGCTTCTCCAAGAAGAAGAAGGCCGGCCTGCAGGAAGGGAAGAACGGAGAGCGCACATGGAAGAACGTCGCCGGGGTGGGGATCCCGCCATGCATCATAGTCGCGATGAACGCCCTGTTCCCCATGGACCCTTTGCTGTTCGACGTCATGTTCGTATCAACCATGACAGTGGCCGGGGCGGACACGATAGCATCCGAGATAGGCGTCAGGGACCCGAAGGCGTACCTCATAACGACGTTCAAAAGGATTCCGCCCGGGACAAACGGGGGAGTGTCCGTCACCGGGACCGCGGTCTCCACCGCCGCCTCCCTAGGCATATCGGCCATAGGATGGCTGGTCATGACCAGGACGCTGGACCCTCTTCTTCTCATACCCTTCGTCGCCGGGGTCGTGGGAAACCTCTTGGACAGCCTTTTCGGAGTCCTCCTGGAGGACCGCGGGTACATCTCCAAATACTTCAACAACGGAGCCACCGCGATCCTCGGAGCGGTTTTCGGGGCAAGCATTTACATCGCTTCATGACAATGCCCATCCGACCCCATTCCCAAGGGGAGGACCGCCACATGTTCAACAAGCACGACATCAGAAGAGACGAGTTCATGCTCACCGGTAAATTCGCCAGACAAGGCTACGACTGGTGGTGGCACTCCTTCACCGCGGTGGACGAGAAGGGAAACGAGAGGCCGTTCTTCATAGAGTTCTTCACATGCAACCCCGCTTTGTCTAAGGATGTGGCGGTGCTCGGGCAGCTTCCGGAGAACAAGGAGAAAGGCGTCAAGCCGTCGTACCTCATGGTCAAGGTCGGATGCTGGGGAGAGGACGGGACCCAGCTTCATCGCTTCATCCCCTGGAAGGACGTCGAGATGCATCCGAAAGCACCCTATTCCGTCTCCGCCGCAGGATGCTACTGCGACGAGACCTCGACCCGCGGGCGCGTGTCCATCTCCGACGAGGATGCCAAGGCGCACCCGGAGTGGATGTGCGGCTCCGGGGAAATCGAATGGGACTTGAAGATAGACAAGAGGATCACGTTCAACGTGGGGTTCGGCGCCTGCGGCCTTTTCCGCGCCATGAAGGCCTTCGAGATGTTCTGGCACGTGGAAGGCATGAAGACCGCCTACACCGGCACCATATCCTACAACGGCCACGAGTACGAGGTCAAGCCGGAGACCTGCTACGGATACGCCGACAAGAACTGGGGAAAGGACTTCACCAGCCCCTGGATCTGGCTGGCCTCCAACGACCTCATAAGCAAGAAGACCGGCAAGAGGCTTAACAACAGCTGCTTCGACATCGGAGGCGGTAAGCCCAAGATAGGCCCCATCGCGCTGGACAGGAAGCTCCTCGGAGGCATCTATTACGAGGGGGAATGCTTCGACTTCAACTTCTCGAAGTTCTGGACCGGGAGCAAGACGGAGTTCGACTGCAAGGTCACCGAGGACAAGGTCATCTGGCATGTGGTACAGACCACCCGCAAAGGGAAGCTGGTCACCGATGTGGAGTGCCTGAAGAAGGACATGCTCCTGGTCAACTACGAGGCCCCGGACGGGAAGAAGAGACACAACAACCTCTGGAACGGCGGGAACGGGACCGGGGTCCTGAAGCTGTACCGCAAGAACGAGCTCGTCGACGAGATCATCGTCGGCCACATGGGATGCGAGTTCGGAGAATACGACCCGGAGCGATCGCAGAAGCAGGAATAAAAGCACCAATGTGACGGCGCCCCCCAGTACCGCCCCGGCGACGAGCTGCATTGGCGTATGCTTCCTCAGCACGTAGCGCGACCAGGCGACGATTGGAAGCGCCAATATCAGCAGCCCTCCGAAAGGCGGGTACGCTATGGCCATCCCTATCGCCGGGCCGACGACGCCAGTGGCATGGACGCTTATCTTCCAGCGGAGGCTCACGATCCCCACGAGAGCGGTGCTGACCATGTAACAGATCAACATGGCCGTGAGGAGGTCCAGACTGTTCAACATATACAGAATCGCCAGGCAGGCGAAGTAGCATGCCACGCCCAACAGGAGCGGCCTTTTACGGTCCTCCCGGCGGTCGATGTCGCAGTCCTTGTTCTCGAGCTTGACCGAATAATGGTGCACTATCGCCAACGGCAAAGCCACAGCCAAAACGACACAGGCCACGATGGATGCGATGCAGGCAGCCCTGTCCTCTATCTGCAAGCCGAGGGCGATGAAAAGAACAAGAGAGATGGAGAACGGCGACCCGACGGCGCTGACGATCCTGGCGGCCTTCTCGGCCTTGGGCGAAAGTTCCCCCTGATACAAGGACGTGGGGTCCCTCATCATGCCCTGTATCTCCGCAGGATCCCGTCCACATGATCCTCGATCTGCCTCCTGACCTCGTCCAGAGGACGGGAGTTGTCTATGACCGTCCACCCGTCGGAAAGCGAAAGCATGCTCTCGCGGACCTGTTTCAGATCCTCCAGGTTCTCGAAGGCCTCCAAGGCCTCCCCGCGGCCCAGGATGCGGCTCATGGAGGTCTCCGCGTCGACGTCGACCAGTATGAGCTCGTCCGGCATCGGGAGTACCTTGCTGATAAGGGTGTAAGCCTTTTCTTGGAGCCCTTTGGGAAGGTACGCCACGGCCATGATGTACCTGACGAAGATGAAATCGTTGTATTCCTTGCGATGGACCCTCATCTTCGCCAGCGAGTCGAGGACGTCCAAGATGTAAAAGACGGTAGAAAGGATCTTGCAGAGCCTCCCCTCCTTGTGAAGGTAGGCGTTCTCCAGGCGCCCGACGAGACATCCCTGGTCTGGATGGGTGACCTTGAACACCTCGTGGTTCTCCCGTTTGAGCTTGTCCTCTATGATGTCGGCGCAGGTGGACTTCCCGCATCCGTCCATGCCGTCCACCACGAACCAGGTCATCTCACAACCCCAGGAGGACCATGGCGAGGGTCACGAGGAGAGGCACGGCGAGATTGTCGAAGAATCCCTTGCTGACCGCCTCGATAACGGATGCCAAGGCTCCGGCGATGATGCAGGCCGCCCATGCCGGGACCATCGCGTCGTACGCGCCGGCGGGATACCATCCCGAGGATGCCAGGAAGCCGTAGAAGACGATGACGATGGCGGCCATGACCGCGGTGAAGGCGAAGACCCCTATGGAGCCCTCCAGGGACTTGCCGTTGAAGGTCTTGTGCTTCCCGTACTTCTTCCCGATGACGCTGCCGAACCCGTCGCCGTATGTCATGGCGACGATGCCTATGGACGCGGCGGTCCAATGGTCAGGACAGAGGATGACGAGTATCGTTATCGTTATGGCGTAGAAGAACAGGCCGGGCTTATGGCCTTGGCTGGAAAGCTCCCCGAGCTTGGACCTGGAGATGGCGTTGTCCTTAAGCATCGCGAAGAACAGCACCACCGCGAACGGGATCGTGAAGAACACCAGCATTATCCAGTTCTCGGTAAACATCCACCACACGAACACGAAGTTGCCCACGCCGATGTGGACGACCTTGCGGATGTCCGCCTTGGAGCCTTTCTTCTCCAGATACATGGAAAGGCCTAGGGACGCGGCTATGATCAAATAGACCAGCACCAGCGCCACGTAATCCTGAGTCTCCATTCGATACCCTGCCTGAAGTCCACGATTGGCCTTCATCAATGATAAATGTCACGCAGAAAACCATCCGGCTGGACGAAGCATCCGTCCCGACGGAACATATTTTATAAACGCTAACAGGTCGGGCGCCCATGAACAAGTACCTGCAGCTGTTCCGGATAGGGAACGCCGCCATGGGGATCATAGGCGTGACCGTGGCCTCCTTCATGGCGTCCGGGACGGGCATCGCCGAGCACTGGGTCAACCTCATTATCTCGGCGGTCGTGGTGTTCATGTTCATAGCCGGAGGGAACTCCCTCAACGACAGCATCGACGCCGAGATCGACAAGACGGCCCACCCGGAGCGCCCGGTGCCGTCCGGCAGGATGACCGCGGCGGAGGCCAGGCGCGTAGGGGGAGTAATGCTGGCGGGGTCGGTCGCCGTGTCCGTTCTGACGTTCGACCTGAAATGCATAGCCATTGTCGCCATAGCCTGCGCGATGATGGTCGCGTACGAGCTCCGCCTGAAGCAGAGGGGGTTCGTCGGAAACCTGACGATAGCGGCGCTCACCGGGATGACCTTCCTGATGGGAGGGGCCGTGGTCCACAACGCCGAGGGGAACGCCGTCGTCGCCTTGATGGCCGCGCTGGTCTCTGTCGGAAGGGAGATAGCCAAGGACATAGAGGACATGGAAGGGGACGAGGGCAGGTCCACCCTTCCCATGAGGATCGGCCCCAGGAAGGCCGCGGCGGTCGCGAGCGCGTTCTTCGTCGCCGGACCGGCCCTTAGTGTCATGCCGATGGTCTGGAACTCCTACGGCCCGCTGTACTACCTGGTGGTCGTCGCGGACGCGGTGTTCGTCTACTGCGCGTACAAGGTGTTCTCCGACCCCCACAAGGCCCAGAGCCTCGCGAAGAAGGCCATGCTGATAGCGCTGGTGGCTTTCATACTGGGGGTGGCGATCCCCTGGCCCTCCTGATTCAGAGAAAAGAAAGTCTTTTATACCGGACCTCTGTTGGAGATACTGGCAAGACGGCCATAGCGGCGGGGAAACACCCGGTCCCATCCCGAACCCGGCAGTAA
Organism: Candidatus Methanomethylophilaceae archaeon; assembly: GCA_017616575.1. GTDB lineage: Archaea > Thermoplasmatota > Thermoplasmata > Methanomassiliicoccales > Methanomethylophilaceae > Methanoprimaticola. Next base: position 62 of record JAFZXW010000014.1, on the reverse strand, counting down.
AGTCCGCCCGCGTACCTGTCTGTACTGTATTGCGCAAGCGTACGGGAACTCAGGCACGCTGT
>JAFZXW010000220.1 GCA_017616575.1 Candidatus Methanomethylophilaceae archaeon | reverse complement strand
GCCGCATTCGTCGAGGATGTCGAGGGAACGCGCCCCATGCCCGCGCCCGTCGCTGCGGCGGGTCTTGCCGAGGTCGTGGAAGAGCGCCGCGACGGCGGCGGAAGGAGTCCTTCCCGCGTGCGCGGTCAGATAGTCGTACACCTCGAGGGAGTGGGCAGCGAGCCCGCCGAACTCCTTGTGGTGGGAGTAGCAGCCACGCTTGAAGTAGTTCGAGCGCTCGAGGTAGGCGATGACGGCGTCCGTTCCGGGACGGTCGAGGGCGCGGATGATGTCAAGGATCCGCTTCCTGTTATCGGTGTAGTTCTTCATGGTCATGTTTCCGTATACCGGCCCAGCCGGGAAAATCTTGCACCTAGATGCATATGGGATAAGGTAAGGCGGCCAGTCCTGCGCTACGCGGCCATGCGGACGGTGGCCGTGGTATAGAACGGCATCCCGCGCCGCTCCCACTCGTACTCCCCCCGCGTCATGACGAAGCACTCCTCGCTCTCCACCCTCCCGTAGGGAGAGTAAAGGCTGTCCCTGTACTCTTCGTACTCGGCATGGAACCCGCACTTGCGCGCAACGTTCCGCGACGCCTCATTGCCCACGAAGACGCGGATCCGCAGTTCGTCGCACCACCGCGTACCGAAAAGGCACTCCTTGACGGCTTCGACCGCCTCGGTCATATAACCCCGCCCGCGGCAGTCTTCCGCGAGCCAGTAGCCTATCTCGGCCCTTCTGTCCCATGGATAGCTCGGCGTCTGCACGATGCCGACCACCCTGTCATCGCTCCTCTCGGTGATGGCATAGGCCTCGCCGGCCCAGTTATCCATGAACCTTTTCGCCCTGTCGACGGTCTTGAAGGGAGGGATCCCCGCCATCCTGCAGATGTAGTCGTCGCTCATGAGGGCGAACACGTCCTCCTCGTCCCCGCCGACGAAGCGGCGGAGGATCAGTCTGTCCGTTACGATGCAATCCTTCATTATCATATGCGTGTCAGTATTTCAGTCCATCCCGTATCCAGGTTCACCCCGCCCGTTTTCACAGGCGGTACATCCATATACCCCGGGATTCCAATTATCTTTACGGTACCGTCATAAAAAATCTTCTCCCCCTTGCGCTATGATCGCGGCGGTCGATGGTATCTCTTCAGGGAAGCACGACACGTGAAACGGGCAGGACATGCCACCCCTCCCCTCCTGCCGCGACCGGGAGGATCGGTTCATGTGAACGGCGAGGGAAAGGAAATGCGGCACATGCGGTATCTATGGAATATGGATAGAATATGGACGGACTTGAGAGTTTTGACATCCATGGCATCACCGCATTCCGCAAAAGGATCGCGCCTCGGCTGCAAAGGTATCCCGGATCCCCGGTACATCTATCCGTAGACCTGCAACGACAAACAGAAAACCATACGACAATATGAAGGCAAACAAGACATTCCGGTTCACCACCGAAATCACCCCCGAGACTGAAATCCTCCTCAGCGGCCGCAAGGGCCAGCCGCTCAGCATGAGCCTCGATGACGGACGCTCCCCCAAGACCGTCCGCCTCGACACGGGCTCCGTCATCCGCCTCCAGGCGTTCCTCTCCGACTACCTCCAGGAGGAGGCGCCCGCCTCCACCGCCCCCTGCTACGAGCCCACCGGCCGCGCCCTCGCGGTCATGGACGGGGACACGCTGGACATCATCCGCGTCTTCCGGACGGACAAGGCCGCCGGGTTCGCGGATGCCGAGACCGACACCTACGAGGGCCTCTGCGAGAAGGTGCGCAGCCTCGCCGACGTCGACCTTCCCCCGAAGGCGGTGTTCGTCTTCCACGACACCTACGACGGGGCCATCAGCCCGAGCGTCGTCCGCCGCATCCTGCGGGCGTGCATCTCCTACCAGGTGGACTTCGTCCGCACCGGGGACCCGTCCCGCTGCCGCCGGATGATTCTCGACGACATCGAGTCCTTCACCACCATCGACGCGAGCGTCATCTCCCGCGCCACGCGCGACGTGCTCGTGCTCTCCCCCGCGGGTTCCTTCTCCATGAAGGCCGCCGACGGGTCGCTCGACGTCCCGTCCCTCTTCGACGAGGGAACACTCACGGTCGACGGGGAGTACTGCAGCCGCAAGGCCGTGCTCGCCGTCATCCGCGACCTCGTCGAGGGTGAGGACAAGGCCGACCCGTTCACCGACGACGAGATAGCCGCCCGCCTCGCCGGGATGGGCTACGCCGTCGCCCGTCGCACCGTCTCGAAGTACCGCGAGATGCTCGGCATCGGGAAGAAGTTCGAGCGCCGCGTCCGCTCATAGGCATATACCAGACAAGACAGCAAACAAGACAAACATGACCGAATTCGAACGATTCGCCAGCCTCGACAGGGGCATCGGCACCGCCACCCTAGGCCGCTACGGCGCTGCCATGGACGCCTACATCAACCCCACCGTCATCGAGGAGCGCAAGCTCAACGCGACCTCCATCGACGTGTTCTCGCGCCTGCTGATGGACCGGGTCATCTGGCTCGGCTGCCCCATCGACGATACCGTCGCCAACATCGTCCAGGCCCAGCTCCTGTTCCTCTCCTCCGTCGAT